>NZ_JCBDGH010000059.1:0-24741 GCF_059833955.1 Vibrio sp. R15-SG3-ISO1A | reverse complement strand
GCTGCTTCCTTTCCCCAGAGAGGCGCACCCTGCAATCCTCTGGCACAAATTTGCCGAGCAGTTAGCTGAGAAGGTCAATACCCGCGCCAGCTACTCACAAAGCCTCATCTCTGGGACGCTGGCATGGGGCTTAATGATACTGCCGACACTGGCAGTCTTAATCGCGCTCAAACCTTTGGTTTGGCAACCCGCCCTATTTGAACTCGCGTTTTTGCTGCTGGCGATTGAGTGGCGCAATACCCAACGTTTTGGCCGCCTCTTTATTGAAGCGCTCGCTCGCAATGATAAAGAGCAAGCTCGGCTGCTTATTCGTCCCTATCTCAATCGAGAAACCCGTCCGTTGTCGCTACTTGGGCTTGGGAAAGCGGGCGTAGAAACATTGACGATGTCGTACGGACGCAATCTGATTGGCGTCTTATTTTGGTATGGCATCTCTGGTGCGACTGGCGCCTTTTTGTATCGCATGTGTGTCGAACTGGCGAGGGCATGGTCACCTTCTCGTGAATACTTTCATCCATTTGGGCTACCCGCGGTGCGCGTTGTCGCGATACTCGACTGGTTACCGCTGCGCTTTTATAGCCTCTTTATACTACTTGGTCAGCGCAGCCGTGCGACTTATCTCTTACTAAGAGAGCAAGCGAGGCAATGGCCACTACCCGGCCCAGCTTGGTTGTTGGTGAGTGTTGGCGCGAAGTTGGAGTTATCGATGGGTGGGCCTGCAATCTACCCCACCGATGCCAAACATCAAGCGAGCAAAAAGCGTATCCGAGCGAAACTCGGCGGGCGAATCGCCCCGTCAGCCATTCACGTTGCCCAAGTCCTGACTCTACTCAACCAACGATTGCTCGTCTGGTTTGTGTTACAAAGCCTGCTTATGGCAATGATTTATCAAGGATTCTAATGATATTGCGACCTCTTTTCGCGCTGTTGGTACTGGCCTGCGCCCCTTCGTGGGCGATCGAGCGCATCGTCAGCTTGTCCCCTCACACCACTGAGTTGGCGTTTAGTGCTGGGCTTGGCGATAAACTGATCGGCGTCTCCGAGTACAGCGATTACCCTGATCAAGCGCAGCGCATAGAACGAGTCGCCAACTACCAAGGCTTTAAGCTCGAGAGAATCATTGCCTTGGAGCCGGATTTGATTCTCGCGTGGCCGGGCGGAAATCCCGCCAAGGAGCTCGACAAATTGGCTCAGCTTGGCTTTGAGATTTATTACTCACAAGCGCACTCCATCCCGGACATCGCCGAAAACATTGAGCGCTTGGGGCAGTTTGCTGACGACCCATCGATCGCCAAGCAGCGAGCAGAGCAGTTTAGGCAAACGCTGAATGATATGGCTCAGCGCTACGACACCTCGCAACCTGTACGCTATTTCTATCAATTGAGCGAATCACCCATCATCAGTGTCGCGCAAGGAAACTGGCCGAGCGAAGTGTTTACTTTTTGCGGCGGCGTCAATGTGTTTGAAGATGCCGCCATGCCCTACCCACAAGTGGGAATGGAGCAAGTGCTGCTCGCCAATCCTGAGGTCATGTTTACCTCCGAGCACGCCATTGCCAATGGCAGCATGTGGCAACGTTGGCAGAGCGAGTTAACTGCCATTCAAGCCAACAACGTATGGTCACTCCACTCAGACTGGATCAATCGACCCACTATGCGCACCCTCAAGGCCATTGAGCAAGTGTGTGACTATTTTCAGCAGGCGCGAGAAAAACGCTAGCGATGGCGCGAGCCTTTCCCTTACAATTGCGCCTCCTGTTTTTTGCTGCAAATGAAGAGAAACTCGTGTCATGGACACTATGCTGCTCTACTTTTTTGACTTATTCGGTACGGCCATCTTTGCTATCTCTGGCGTCCTGCTGGCAGGCCGTTTAAAAATGGACCCCTTTGGCGTAGTGGTACTGGGTAGTGTGACGGCCATTGGTGGTGGCACCATTCGAGATATGGCGCTGGGTGCCACGCCGGTATTTTGGATCACCGATACCAATTACTTGTGGGTGATTTTGTCGACCTGCTTGCTGACGATGTTGATCGTCCGCCGCCCTAAGCGCGTGGCGTGGTGGATACTGCCGGTATGTGATGCGATTGGTCTGGCGGCGTTTGTCGGTATTGGCGTGGAAAAAGCCATGGTCTATCAAGATTCGGCTTTGGTGGCCGTCATCATGGGCGTGTTAACCGGTTGTGGCGGGGGCATCATACGCGACGTGTTAGCCCGAGAAGTCCCGATGGTATTGCGCAGTGAAGTGTACGCGACGGCCTGCATTGTCGGCGGCGTTTTTCACACAACCGCCCTCAGCATGGGTTACGACACCAACACCGCTTTCTTATCAGGCGTCTTGTCTACCTTGCTGATTCGTCTAGGGGCGATTCGCTGGCATTTATCACTGCCCACCTTTGCGATTAACCGCTAAATCGAGTTAAGCCAACCACATAAAAAACACAACAAAAAGGTCACTACGATGAGTGACCTTTTTGCTTAATCTAACGCGGATCTAGACGTTATTTTTGCACGCGGCGTAGAACCTGCTTCAGTGCGTCGAAATCGTTGCCTAAATCTTCAGACAAGAGTTCCATCGCGGCATGCTTGGCAAGAGGGCCTGGCAGTTCAATGTCGGTATCCAGAATCTCATCAACCACTTCTTTGAATTTGGCTGGATGGGCAGTGCACAGGAATAACCCCGTTTCGCCTTCTTGAAGCTGCTCATCCAATACGCGGTAAGCAATCGCGCCGTGTGGCTCACATAAGTAACCCAAAGAATGCAACGCTTTGACTGACTGAGCACTTTGGTCATCAGAAACAGCGCCTTTACCTAGTGTCTCCAAGCCCCACTCTTTGACGCGGCATAGCTCTTCGATGCGCGGCCAGTTGTTTGGCTGGCTGACATCCATCGCATTGGAGGTTGTCGCGACAGTTGGCTTAGGATCCCACTGACCAGTCTCTAGATAACGTGGCACAGTATCGTTGGCGTTCGTCGCTGCAATGAAGCGTTTGATCGGCAAGCCCAACGCTTTTGCGAGTAGACCGGCGGTAAGGTTGCCAAAGTTACCACTTGGTACTGAGATCACTAGGTTCTCACGCTCTGCTTTACTCAACTGAGCAGCCGCTTCAAAGTAGTAACAGATTTGCGCCATTAGGCGGCTGATGTTGATTGAGTTAGCAGAGTTAAGACCAATCTCTTCACGCAGCGCTGCATCATCAAAGGCTTGCTTTACTAGCGCCTGACAGGCATCAAAATCCCCATCGATAGCGACAGTATGGATATTTTGACCCAAGGTACAGAACAGCTTCTCTTGCAGTGGGCTGATCTTACCTTTCGGATAAAGGATCACCACATTGATGTCTTCCATACCATAGAAGGCATGAGCTACCGCTGCGCCCGTATCACCGGATGTGGCCGTTAAAATGGTAATTTTACCGCCATCAGACACGGCTGCTAAAGATTGCGCCATAAAACGGCCGCCAAAGTCTTTGAACGCCAGCGTTGGACCGTGGAACAACTCTAGTGCGTAGACCCCATCTTTCACTTTGTTGATCGGTGCTGGGAATTGGAATGCTGCATCCACCATCGAATGCACTTGCTCTTGCGTCAGTTCATCGCCGATCAATGCCGACAAAATCTTAGTGCTACGAGAAACAAAATCCTCTGCTAAAAGCGCATCCACATCATCGAATGTTGGCAGTTCGGATGGAAAAAATAGGCCTTGATTGCGACCTAACCCTTGGCGAACGGCTTGGCCAAAGGAAACTTGTTCATCATTTTCTTTTATGTTGTAAAGCTTCATAGCTCACTTCCTGTTACTGTCGACCCTTGTTTGTTCAAACGACAAACATGGACGAATCCTTCTTCGTTTTGTACGTAGTTCTGCTCGAGCCAGTGAGCAACCCGCTCGGCGACGTCTTTGTCTTTGCAAACACTAAAAAGTGTGGGACCACTTCCTGAGATGCCCGTTGCTAAGGCGCCCGCCGATGCCGCGAATTTACGCGCATCCGCAAAGCCAGGCAGCAGTTTCTCACGATATGGTTCTGCGATCACGTCTTTGATCATTTTCGCTGCCAACTCCGGCTGACCCGAGTGGCACGCGTGAATAAAGCCCGCCAAGTGGCGACCGTGAGCAATAATATCTTGACGGCGGTACTGAGCCGGCAAAATTGCGCGTGCTTCCGCCGTCGACACTTTAATGCCCGGGTAAGCCATCACCCAGTACCAATCATCAAAACAAGGCACTTCTTGGCTGATGATACCGAGCTCTTCCAACATCAACTGCACACCACCTAAATAGCAGGGTGCAACGTTGTCGTAATGGATACCACCGGAAATTTGACCTTCCATTTCCCCCATCAACGCCAGTAGTTCGGTTTCATCTAAAGGCTGTCCATGAAAACGGTTAAGTGCATCCAATGCCGCGACAATAGAACAGGCGCTTGAGCCAAGCCCAGAACCAATCGGCATGTTTTTCTCTAACGTCATCTCAACCGGCAATACGGTCTGCCCTTTTTTGTCCAGCTCTCGCGAGAACACTTGCCAGCAGTGATAGACAATATTCTCTTTCGCATCGCTCGGCAGCTTATCGACGAAACGACCTGCGGTGCGTAGGTCAAACGCGTCATTCCCAGCTTTCACCAACACACGATCACCAAGTAAGGTGCCATCCACCGGTGACACCGCGGCGCCAAGTACATCAAAACCCACACTGACGTTACCAATTGACGCTGGAGCGTATACCACTACATCCATACCACGACTCATTGCATTACACCCCTAATTTCCAGCCAAGTGTACGCATTACGTCAGCAAAGACGCCCGCGGCAGTCACTTCCGTGCCCGCACCATAGCCACGTAGAACCAAAGGAATGGGCTGATAGTAACGGCTGTAAAACGCCAGCGCATTTTCACCATCTTTGATTTTGAACATTGGGTCGTTCTCATCGACCGCCGCCATGCTAACGCGGCACTCTCCATCTTTGATTTCACCGACGTAGCGCAGTACTTTACCCTCTTGGGCAGCCTGCTTTGACAGCTCTTGGAAGTAAGCGTCCGCTTGAGGAAGACGTGCCATGAACTCGTCTACCGTACCAGAATCATCAAAGCCTGGCGGCAGCGCCTGATCGACCACAACATCTTCAAGCTCAAGATTCATACCCGCTTCACGAGCCAGAATAAGCAGCTTACGTGCGACATCCATACCCGACAGGTCGTCACGTGGGTCAGGCTCGGTAAAGCCGTTCTCTTTAGCGATATTGGTCGCTTGGCTCAACGTCATGCCTTCATCCAATTTACCGAAGATGAAAGAGAGAGAGCCCGACAAAATACCGGTGAAGCGCTCAAGTTCGTCACCCGCTGAAATCAGATTTTGCAGGTTTTCGATGACGGGAAGGCCGGCACCAACGGTTGTTTCGTACATTAGCTTACGACGAGAGCTACGCGCGACATCGCGTAACTGATGATAGTAGGCCATGCTCGCCGTATTGGCTTTCTTGTTCGGAGTAACGACGTGGAAACCCGCCGCCAAAAAGTCCGCGTATTGGTTAGCAATCGCTTCGCTCGAGGTACAATCAACCAAGACTGGGTTGATGATGTGATTACGTTGAACGGTCGAGATCAGGCGCGCTAAGCTGAACTCTTCGCTTGCGCCATTCATACGATCACGCCAGTGATCCAAAGGCAGTCCGTCACTATCAAGTAGCAAACCTTTACTATTGGCAAGGCCGCAGACACGAAGCACGATGCCTTTTTCTGCTAACTTGGCTTGTTGACGCTCGATTTGATCCACCAACTCACCGCCCACACCGCCGACACCGACAATAAAGACATCAAGGAAGTGCTTTGAGTTAAATAGATTTTCATGACACGCTTTGATCGATTCAGAGATCTTATCTTCTGGGATCACCGCCGAGATTGCACGCTCAGAGGAACCTTGTGCAATCGCAACAATATTGACGTTCACTTCCGCAAGCGACGAGAAGAACTGAGAGGCCACACCGCGTGATGTGCGCATGCCATCGCCCACTAGGGTCACAATGGCAACGTTATCGATAAAATCTACCGGCTCGAGCAAGCCATCTTTCAGCTCCAACTCAAACGCATCAGCGAGCGCTTTTTGCGCCAGCGCTTTATCTTGCGCTTCGATACAGAAGCTGATGCTGTACTCTGACGATGACTGAGTGATCAAGACGATAGAGACGCCCGCCGATGACATGGCACCAAACACACGACTCGCCATGCCCACCATACCTTTCATACCAGGACCGGAGACGTTAACCATAGTCAAATCGTTGAGTGTCGTGATGCCTTTGATCGCCAGCTTGTCTTCGCCCGTATCTTGGCCAATCAAGGTACCTGCACCTTGAGGGTTAAAACTGTTTTTGATGAGGCAAGGGATATGGAATTGCGCAATCGGTGCAATCGTTTTGGGATGCAGTACAGACGCGCCAAAGTACGACAACTCCATCGCTTCTTGGTAACTCAGTGACTTAAGCAGACGCGCGTCATCAACTAAACGTGGATCGCAGTTGTAGACACCGTCAACATCTGTCCAAATCTCGCAGCAATCGGCACGCAAACATGCCGCTAACACTGCGGCAGAATAGTCCGAGCCATTGCGGCCCAACGTGACTAACTCACCTTTGTCATTGCCCGCGGTAAAGCCCGGCATAATATTGACATGGCCTTGTGGAAGCGGCTTCTGACGAAAGTTCTGAGTGGAAATCTCCACATCTACCATAGCTTCAAGTGGCTCACCTTTTGCAAAAAGGTACTCAACCGGATCGATCAAGCTTGCCGCTTGACCTTTCGCTTCCAAGACTGCTTTCATCAATTGAATCGAGACGCGCTCACCTTTGCTGATGATGCGAGCATTCACGTTATCAGGACACATACCCAGTAGGTTGATACCGTGAACAAATTGACGCAGTTGAGAGAGGGAGGTTTTCACTTGATGGTTGTAGGCACTGCCATCGATCGAAGGCAGCACTTGTTTGATGTCTTGGAACAGGTCGCGGAACGAATCTTCAAGCTCGGCGATTTGCAGTTCAGACTCTCCGTTTTTCAACGCTGATTCAATCACAGCCACGAGCTTGTTGGTTGTTTTACCCGGTGCGGAGAGCACCACGGCCACTTCTTCTTGTTGGGCATTATTGGCAATGATATCCGCCGCTCTTAAGAAGCGGTCGGCGTCCGCCAAAGACGAACCGCCAAACTTTAATACACGCATCCCTTCCTCCAAATGATAATAAATGGGTATAAAAAAAGGCCTGTATCTTGTTGGATACAGGCCTTTTTTTGAATTTCCTTCGCTTAGCAGCCTGCCCCAACATAAATAGTGTCGGTAATAATAATGGTTGTGGTCATTACTGAGCTGTTAAACATATTTGATTCTACTTGATGTGTTTGCTTCACATAGGTTTAACCTATTTGTGAATAGTGAGTCAACGAAAACTTGCTATTTTTTCATTTGCTTATTCTTACACCAGGTTCACATCTACCGACCATAGCAATCAGGCTCATAACAAATCATCCACAGATGCTCTGCCTAATAACCAAATGCTATATAATTTCTGCTCAATACGGTGCACTTTTGTGCTTTAATGATAATTACCCTTCCGTTATGACTTGAAGGACAATACACCTCAAGCGTAATGTGGGCAGTGGAGAAAACAGCACGAATCAATCGAGCGACAACGAAACAACCATAAGCTAAGGAGTGGCGTATGAAAACGACAATCGGCCTCTTGCTGCTGCTTACTACTTTTTCGTCTGTTGCTGTCACCTTGCCACCCTTGCCTGCCTCGCAACACACGTCACCGCACAAGCTCTTCCTTTCGAGTGAAAATGACAGCTTAGATTTTGACTCTTGGAAAATTGATGGCGGTTACTCTTATTCTCTGTTCGACAATATCGATCTCTATGTCGGTGCGCGTCTCAATCAAAGTGACACAAACAGTGAATCAGGATTTCTTAGTGGGGTGAGTTACCAGCTTACGCCGCGTCTCTCAGTGAAAAGTACCTTGCACTCTTACAGCATAGAGAGTGTGGATGAAGGGAAACGTCAGCCAGCGCTCTCAGCCGAAGTGTCTAGCCGAATGAAGCTGACTGAAAACCTCGATATTCATGCCACTCTCGATTATCAAGAGTGGCAACAAGGCGTTGAGGTCGGGTTAGGCTTTCGCTTCTAACTCCACTCTAACGCCTCAGAAGACATCAAGACGCCATTCCAATCCGCGTAAATATAGTCGCCCGGTTGAATCATCTGATTTTGTATGGTGAGGGTCACGTTGACTTCACCCGCACCGCGCTTCTCAGTCTTGAAAGGACAGGTGCCTAGCGCTTTTATGCCTAGCTCCATTTCAGCCATTGTCGCGACATCACGTACCGCCCCATTAACAATGACCCCTTCCCAATTGTTTTCGATCGCCATGATCGCCAATTGATCGCCGAGTAGCGCTTTTTGACACGAACCATGCCCATCGACTACCAGCACCTTTCCGCTGCCATCTTGACTCAGCATGTCTCGCACTTTGGAATTGTCGTGATAACAACGAATAGTGACGATCTCTCCCCAAAAAGCCAACTTACGGCCAAAGCTTTGAAGCGGTAACTCAAGCAGTGTCACTTTATCTTCGTGCTGATCACAAATATCAGGCGTAATATCCATTGTATATCCTCCATGAAACATTCAATTGTTAAAACTCATTCTCTGACGTTCGCCTCGTAACCCCAGAGGGTAAATCGACCTTTATAGGCATCGAGTGCGCCACTGCCCTAGCGATTCTTGTCGACCATCAGGCAAACAAGACACCAAGATCAACGTCTCTCCTTGGACGTAGTAAATGGCATTTTGCCCAAAACGGTTGGCCAATGAAAGCGCGGTTTGCATCGGCATCGTCACCGCCAAGCTCTCTTCGCTCCATTCAAAACGGCGATCCCCCACCAAGATTTCACTCCATGCTGCGCCGCCTAGACTTGTGATCATCGCCTGCTGCCGAAGGCGATTTTGCTCTAAGCTAAGGCGCTGGCTGGCGGGGTTCCACGCCGTCACGATGGCAAACGCATCACCAGGTGGCGGACTGAGAAATCGGAAAAATGGCTCGCGATAGGCTTGCCACAACTGAGCATTGATTGTCATATCGTCAACAGTTTTACATTTACTCGAGACTATTAATATTTGTTACATTAGAACTCTTGATATAAATCAACAAAGTGATTGGAATTAACATTTCTGCATTGTTAGCATGCTGTTAACATTATAGAATCCGCTTCAACGACTAATGGGATACAGAGGACTAAGGGACCTCGCTGCAAGTCTGTTAGACACCAAGGATGGCGGGCAACTAAAGGCAGTGTAATTTTAAAGTCTTTGGTTTATTATCAACAAGACATTACCTGTATGTTATGTTTTTGCCTAGAATTTATTCTATTAGCACAGTTTTTTCACAAGTTTAGGTACCGCCAATGCAAACCCCGCACATTCTTATTGTTGAAGATGAGCAAGTAACTCGTAACACTCTAAAGAGTATTTTTGAAGCAGAGGGATACGCTGTTTTTGAGGCCAGTGACGGTGAAGAGATGCACCAGGTTCTGTCTGAGAGCCATGTAAATCTGGTGATCATGGATATTAACCTGCCTGGTAAAAACGGCCTGCTACTGGCTCGTGAGCTGCGCGAACAAGCCAATGTGGCACTGATGTTCCTAACAGGTCGTGACAATGAAGTGGATAAAATTCTAGGCCTAGAAATCGGTGCGGATGATTACATCACCAAACCATTTAACCCACGTGAATTGACCATTCGCGCGCGCAACCTGCTTAATCGTTCGATGAACGCCAGTGCCGTGCAAGAAGAAAAACGCAGCGTTGAGAAGTACCAGTTCAATGGTTGGGTACTGGACATCAACAGCCGCTCACTGGTGAGCCCAAGTGGCGATGGCTACAAGCTACCTCGTTCAGAATTCCGTGCCCTACTGCACTTCTGTGAGAACCCAGGTAAGATCCAAACTCGCGCTGATCTTCTGAAGAAAATGACCGGCCGTGAACTTAAACCTCATGACCGTACTGTTGATGTGACGATTCGTCGTATTCGTAAGCACTTTGAATCGGTATCAGGCACGCCTGAAATCATCGCGACTATTCACGGTGAAGGTTACCGTTTCTGCGGTGATTTAGAAGAGTAATCGACATCTCGCAGTCAACATAAAAAATGGAGCCTAAGGGCTCCATTTTTGTTGGGTATTTTTGTTATGTATCGCTCGGTTGGATCAGCCTTTTCCACCACGGATGGCTTGAATGATTTCTGTGGTCGAGCAACCGTCTTCAAAATTGAGCACTTTGACTTCACCGCCGTTAGCAATCACCTCAACTCCACCAGCAATCTCTTCAGGCTTGTAATCACCGCCTTTGACAAGCAGATCCGGCAATACCGTGGCAATCAGGCGTTGTGGGGTATCTTCATTAAACGGTACTACCCAGTCGACGGCACCAAGTCCTGCCAGTACAGCCATGCGGCGATCAGTTGGGTTGACAGGTCGACCTGGACCTTTAAGGCGTTTTACCGACTCATCAGTATTGACGGCGACGATCAAACGATCGCCGAGCTCCGCCGCATGATTGAGGTAAGAGACATGGCCGGCGTGCAAAATATCGAAACAGCCATTGGTCATGACGACTTTCTCGCCTTTCTGCTGCGCCTGCTTAACGGCAGTAATTAACGCTTTCTCGCTGATCACACCGTAATCGGTATCTTGGCTGCCATGTACAGCTTCGGCAAGCTCGATGGTTGATACCGTAGAAGTACCCAGCTTACCCACCACCACGCCTGCGGCGGCATTGGCCAACGCACACGCTTCATCCAACGCTTTCCCTGAGGCAACCGAGGCAGCCAACACGGAAATCACCGTATCGCCGGCACCCGTCACATCAAACACTTCTTTCGCTTGAGTGGGAAGATGGAATGGCGCTTGACCGCGACGTAGCAAGGTCATACCGTGCTCACTGCGCGTCACCAACAGTGCGTCCAAGTCAAACTGCTCGATAAGGGCTAAGCCCTTTTCCACCAAGTCGTCATCGGACTTCACTTTACCTACTACATGCTCAAACTCTGCCATGTTAGGTGTCAACAAAGTTGCGCCGCGGTAGCGTTCAAAATCTGCCCCTTTCGGGTCGATAAAGACAGGTACGTTTGCCGCTCGCGCTTTTTGAATGTACTGCTGGACGTGCTCGAGCGCGCCTTTGGCGTAATCCGACAACACCACCGCTTTGACGTTGGGCAGTGCTTTCTCCATACGGGCAAGCACTAGTGACGGGTCTACACCTTCAAACTTGTCTTCAAAATCGAGACGAATCAGTTGTTGCCCTCGGCTCATCACGCGCAGTTTTGTGATGGTTGGATACTCGGCCAAACCAACAAAATCGCAGGTCACGTTCAGCGCCGTCAGCGTATCACTCAACACCTGAGCTGGCTCATCAATACCCGTTAGACCGACGATGTGCGCATGTCCGCCGAGTGACGCAATGTTCATAGCAACGTTGGCGGCCCCACCTGGACGCTCTTCGTTATTTTCTACTTTAACCACAGGCACCGGTGCTTCTGGTGAAATACGGCCAGTCGGTCCGTACCAGTAGCGATCCAGCATTACATCACCAATGATTAAGACACCAGAATCCTTGTAGTTCGGCAGGATAGGTTTCATCAACGATCTCCAAAATTAAATTCTCGCGAGAGTTTAGCACAGCGTCATACCACCCTAAACCCTTGCCTTAATGCCAAATTGTCGGAATTGGGCGATTTTTCTGCCAGCCACCACGTATCAGCTTTGTCACTTTAGTAAACCTTAAGAGGCCGACTCCAAACGTAACCACTGCGCCCATATTCTCTGCACCAGCGCACGCTCGTCGGTAAATTTATCTTGAGTGACATCGGCGTCAAGGTTGAGCAGATTGCGGTGATGAATTTGGTCGCGCATGGTGGTGTAGGCGTGAGTCAGCGCCTGCGCCGCCGATTCCTCAAGCACACCTTGCGCCATCATGGATTCGAAAATACGGACGTTATCACTCCAACGCGTGAGTTTTGGCTTCTCATGACTATAACGAAGCACTAAATATTGCGCCAAAAACTCCACATCCGTGATACCGCCTGGGTCTTGTTTGAGCATAAAGCGGCCAGGCTTTTTCCCACCCAGATGATCGCGCATTTTTTCTCGCATCTCGGCGACGTCTTTGCGCAAACTGGCTTCATCGCGCGGCGTCGCCAAGACCTCATGGCGCGTTTTAGCAAATGCAGCCTGTAGCGGCTCATCACCGTAAATCATGCGGGCACGCACTAGAGCTTGATGCTCCCATGTCCACGCCTCTTGATGCTGATAATCGTCAAAGGCGTCGGCAGGGCTAACCAGTAAACCAGAGATGCCGGATGGCCTTAAGCGGGTATCCACTTCATACAAAATCCCCGAGGCTGTGCGGGTTGAGAAAATATGGATGATGCGCTGAGCAAGGCGCAGATAAAACTGTCGCCCATCAATCTCTTTTGCGCCATCAGTGTAGACGTTCACTGGGCAGTCGTGCATGAACACGATATCCAAATCCGAGTTGTAGCCCAATTCCCAGCCTCCCACTTTGCCATAGCCGACGACCGCAAAGCCTTTGCCCTCTCTCTCTTTGAGGTGCGTCGGCTCGCCGTACTTCTCCGCCATTTGTAGCCAAGCTTGATGGACGACCGACTCAACAATGGCTTCGGCTAAATAGGTTAAGTGGTCACTCACTTTCATAACAGGTAAGACACCGGCAATATCGGCGGCGGCAATACGCAAGATGCAAATCTGTTTAAATTGACGCAGTGCCTCCATCTGCTGCTCCATATCATCCTCTGGGATACGGGCAAGAAAGTCTCGCAATTCGGTGCGGTAACTATCAAGCGGGACAGGGTTATACAACTGCTGAGGGTCAATCAGTTCGTCAAGCAAGATCGGATAGCGACCCAACTGCTCCGATATCATGGGACTGGCGGTACACAAACGCACCAGTTGCGTCAACGCGGCAGGATGTTCATCCAACAACTCCAGATAAGTGGTGCGTGTGACAATTTTGTGCAATAGATGCAGCACTCTAGGTAAACCGAACTCTGCATCATGATGCGAATAGATCGCAGCAAAGATCTTTGGCATCAAACGGTTGAGTACCTCTCGTCCACGTGGACCCAAGGTTTTTTTCGCCAAATCATGCTTGAATTGAATGATGGTCATCGCCATCGCACTGGCTTCTTCTCGCCCGATGTCATGAGATAAAATATGCTCCATCACATCCGGTTTTTCTGCCATGTCCCACAGCTCATGAAAATGCTTGGCGACATCGCTCTGCTCATGCTCTTCTTCATCGTCACCAATTAATGCCTGAAACACATGGTGAACCCGCTGCATGTGCGCTTCTACCTCGCGCGTTAACGCAGGCCAATCAGCAAAGCCCATCGCCGTTGCTAACTGACACTGCTCAAGGTCAGACTCTGGCAAGGTTTGCGTCTGTTTGTCGGCCATCGCTTGGAGCAGGTTCTCCAAACGACGCAGAAAATGATACGCCTGAGTGAGATGGGTCACTTCATCCCTTGAGAGCAACGCCAGTGCTTCAATCCCCTCTAAGGTGACTAACAATCCACGCTGCCTTAAGCTTGGCTCTCGGCCCCCACGGATCAACTGGAACACTTGGGCGATAAATTCGATTTCGCGGATACCACCAGCCCCTAGCTTGATATTGTTACTCAGCCCACGGCGGCGTACTTCACTGCTGATCATGGATTTCATTCGGCGCAGCGATTGAATGGCACTAAAATCGATGTAACGACGGAAAACAAAGGGTCGCAACATCTCTCTCAGCGCTTGATATTCGGGATACATCTCTCGCCCCATCACTCGCGCTTTGATCATCGCGTAGCGCTCCCAATCACGCCCTTGCTCTTGGTAGTAATCTTCCAGCGCGGCAAAACTCATCACCAAAGGGCCACTCTCGCCAAAAGGGCGCAAGCGCATGTCAACGCGGTAACAAAAACCGTCAAAGGTGTGTTGATCGAGCGCTTTGATAATTCGCTGGCCCAAACGGGTAAAAAACTGAGCGTTAGCAATCGAACGACGGGTGCCTTGGGTTTCCCCGTTTTCTGGATAGGTAAAAATCAGATCGATATCGGATGAGAAGTTGAGCTCACCACCGCCAAGCTTACCCATACCAATGATCAACATCGGCTGTGGCTTCCCCGTCTCATCACAAGGCGTACCCCACAATTCGCAGCAGGCTTTGTATTGCCATTGATAGGTTTCAACAATCATCGCCTCAGCCAGTTCCGAAAGATGACTCAGGCTCTCTTGCAGTGTCCAACTCTGACAAAAGTCTCGCCAAGCGATGTAGGTCATTTCACGACGACGAAACTGTCTTAAGACTCGCTGTCCTTGCATCTCATCGGAACAGGTTTCAAGTTGCGCGCAAAGATCTGCACGATAGTGCTGCTTGCGTTCCTGATCGGCAAGCATCTCTGGCAGCTGGCGCAGCAGTGACTCATCTTTGGTCAGATTGTCTGCGACGAACTGACTTAACCCTAATACGTACTTGAGCGACTCAAGCAACGCGGCAGGCCATTGCGCCAATGCCTCACTGGGCAGCGCTGCGAACGCTTTATCACTAAGAGGAGACAACGAGGAAGGCAGATGCATGAGGAGTCCTTACAATCGAATGCATAAAAAACCGAAGACCTTAGTTATACCAGACTTGCGTCAATAAAAAACGCCCATGCATAGGCGATGGGCGTTGGTTCAATCAATTTTATTGGTCGTTGCGCGATTTATTCGTCAGACACGGAAAGAGGTAATTTTCTCATCCAGCTCTTCGGCGTTGCGCTGCATCATTTCTGATGTCTCAAGCAGTTCCGTTACTACCACCACAGAGGCTTCCACCAGCTCACGAACATTGGTCAGGTTCTGGTTCATCTCTTCCGCGACGCTGCTTTGTTGGCCCGCTGCCGTCGCAATCTGGAAGTTCATATCATTGATTTGGTTGACTTGCGATACGATACCATCCAGCTCACCACCAGCATTAGTGACCAATTCCACCCCTTCTGCCGCTTCGACAACACTCTTTTCCATCAACTCAACCGCCGAGGATGCGCTGCTTTGCAACTGAGAAATCATATCTTGGATCTCGACCGTCGCTTGCTGTGTGCGCTGCGCCAGATTACGGACTTCATCCGCAACCACAGCAAAACCGCGCCCGGCTTCGCCGGCACGCGCCGCTTCAATCGCCGCGTTCAATGCCAAAAGGTTGGTTTGCTCTGAGATTCCTTGAATGGTGCCGACAACACTGCCGATGGCTTCAACGCTCTCTTCGACCTCGTTAACGGCCTGCGCTGAGGCAGCGATATCTTTCGACAACGCACTGATTTTATCGACCGTACCTTTCACAAAGTGTTGGCCACTTTGCGCTTGCCCTGTCGCACTTTCCGTCAGTGCAGAAGCATTCTGTGCATGATCAGCTACGGTTTGCACCGTTGAGGTCATTTCACTCATCGCCGTGGCTAATTGGTCAATTTCATTAAACTCTTCTTGCGCCGACTCTTTCGTCTCAGACATGCTAAGAGTCATCACTTCAGTCATCGTTGAGAGCTCTTGCGAGGCCTCTACTTGCAGTTTGATCACCTCTTGCAACTGACGGCGTGTTTTTTCTAGCTCACGCGCCACATCGCCATATTCATCTTTGCAGTCCATTTCAATCGGATTGGAGAGATCGCGATTCGCCATTTGTTTGATTGAATCATTCAAATACTGAGTTTGGCGCAGCATAATACGAGCAGCAAAGAGCAAAATAACGACAAAGACGCCAATCAAAATTACAGTTTGCCAAGCCACTTGTACTAAGTAGGCTTGATAATGCGCTTGCGCCACTTGGGCATTTTGAGTGGCGGCGAGCAAGGAGTCGTGGAAAGTACTGGCATCCCACAACTGTTTAGCCACGATAAGGACGGTACTGAATACCATCAGTAGCACCATTTTGGGGATCAAACGGACGTTCGTTATCGCTCGCTCCCATGGCTTAAATGCCATTTTGGTCATTGTTCGTTCTCCGCTAAGTCAACTATGATACGGTGTGATTGAGTACTTATCAGACACTTAATGCTTATCGCTGCCTACCGCGAGGGAACGGTCGCACTCATATTATTTATTTCGAGCCTCGTATGAAAAGAGATGATACCAAAGACGATACGAAACCAATGAGCTTACTGTCACTAATTTTGTCTTTCGTCGCACTATTTGTGATTTCAGGCTTATTGTTCTTTCCAGTCAGTCAAGAAACTCGACAAGTCCTTATCGGCTTGGACTTCGCAATCTGTAGCATATTTATCCTGCAGTTGAGCATAGATTTGATCCGTGCAACAGATCGCGTGAAATACATGAAACGCCATTGGATCGATTTTGTCGCCAGCATCCCGATGATTGAACCCCTGCGCTACGCACGTCTGTTTCACATCATGCGCGTGATCTTGGTGATCCGCGCCAGTAAGCACATCTTGCGTCAGATCTTAAGTAATCGTCATGAAATGACCTTAGCGTCGATCTTATTGCTGTTGATCGTTTTACTTACGGTTGGTTCAAGTATGATGCTGTTGATTGAAGGGGGAGCAGATCACGCCAATATTCAATCCGGTGGGGATGCCCTGTGGTGGGCATTGGTCACCATCTCTACCGTTGGCTATGGCGATCACTTTCCCGTCACCCATGGCGGTAAGATCTTAGCGTCAGCCCTGATCATCTGTGGGGTGGGCTTGTTTGGTATGATCTCAGGGCTTATCACCTCATTGATCACCTCACCGTCCAAGTTACAAGCCAAACGATCTGAGCACAAAGAACAACTGCTCAAAGAGATTCTCGCCAATCAACGCGCCATCATTAAACGGCTCGATACATTGGAGAATAAAGCGCAAAAAGCTACTCCCCAGACAACAAAAAGGGAGCTTTAAGCTCCCTAGTGATGGTGATGATGCAAGATCAGTGGCGCCAATAAGGCTGAGCCTCTAAGCAGATGATTCGCGTCTGCTCCATCGCATGCAAAATGGAGTTTTCTTGGCGAGTTAACCAACGCAACAGTTGCTCGCGCTGCTCACCCTCTAATTTGTTGCTGAGTTGCTCCAGCGTTTCAAGGGTCAGCAAATCATCGATGCCATGCAGCAAGTCACTCCAAGGCAAGCGGAAGCTGTTGCGCTCATCGACATTGAACAAGCTAGCAAAACTCACCCCTGTGTATAGATTGCGCATCAGATGGTACTGCTGCTCCACATACGCCGGCGCGTTGAGATCTTGCTCAGGCGAGAACACTTCAAGTAACTGTGACCAGGTTTTATCGAGCTGGGCGACAGCAAAGCGCTCGACGCCCTCAGCCATCTCTTCACGGGCTTTCTCATCTAAAAATGGCTGCCAGCCGCGAGTCAAAATCCAACGGCTTAAATCCAGTAGCAAACCGGCGTAGCGGGCGGAATGAATCAGAGCCAACATCTCTTCTCTGTCAGGCAACTGCTGCTGAATCTCTTTCAGCTCTGCGACAAGGAACTTACGTGCCTCTAGTTTACGTAACGCGTGCCCTTTATCTTCCAGCAGCTCTTCAAGGTAATCATACTGCTTAAGCCACTCTAAGCTTTGTTCAAGCCATTTGAGCTCTTGTCGAACCAGGGCGCTGGCACGACGTGGCACCACATCGCCATAGACGGTCAATACTTGGCGAATAAAACTGATGGCGTTTTTGATTTCATGCAGCGCATCAATCGACTCGCGCTCAGAGTAAATCTGCTCATGGTAGTGCCAGTGCGACAACGCATGCTCAAGCGACTGGACAAAACAGGTCTCTACGCTGTCTTTTTGCTGTGTCTCAACCAAACTTAGCGGTTTCACTTCGTCACCTTGGTAGCCAGATGCTAAGCGATAACCTTTGGCCGCTTTGCTTAAGTTGCCTAAGCGCATCCCTCCTTGCTCTGACAAGCTGCGCGCTAAGGTAAAGAGGGCATCGGTCTGGCCTGATTTCAGCTCCAGTTCCACTTCGCAAATCGGCGCGGTTAAGTCCCCTGACTCGACACAGCCTAAATCAAACGCCACTTCAATTTGGCTGCCATCTGGCATGCCAACCAGCCATTGCTCACGGGTAAAGTTGGTCGAGAAGAGAGGAGCGATTTGAGATTGCAGTTCCTCAATCGCGCGGCCATCGGGCCAGATGTCTTGCGGATGTAAGGTAAGGACGGGATCGTTGCTGTTATGTTCTGCATTGTATTCCGGTCTTTGATGAAGCCCGGCGACCACACGTCCTGCGGTTTTGACCGTTTGCACGAACACATCATCATAACGACGAATTCTTAATCCAATATCATGTTGACGTAGCCAGTTGTCTGGGGTGTCAAAGTAAGTATTCCCTAACTCACGACAACTGTGCTGAAGTACTTTTGTTAACGCTATTTTTTCTCTTAACGTCTCTGAAAATTCAGGTGAAACAAAAAACTTCAGTTCTATCTCGGTTTCCATAGTGTTACCTTTTAACGCAGATAGCCAAAGGATATTGCCTATTTTCTTACTCGGCAAGAGAGAAATATCGCCCCATTGATGATCTAAAACAGTTTAAATGCACACTTTAATGGGTTAACATGCGCGCCTTTATAGCCATCGCTCAACATTTCACCATTCTTATTGGTGTCTGTTTTTTCTAGGTTATATTAATTGGGTTGAATGACCATGCCAGTAAATACAATTATGGGGTTATTTGCAAAGTCCCCTATCAAACCTTTGCAGCGCCACGTTGTGTGTGTGAACGAATGTTGCTCGCACCTAGTGAACTTCTTTGAAGTCAGTTCAAAGGGTGACTGGGAGAAGGCCGCAGAAATCCGTGCACAAATTTCTCACCTAGAGAAAGAAGCCGACGTACTAAAGCGCGAGATCCGTCTCAAACTTCCTCGTGGTTTGTTTTTGCCAGTCGATCGCAGCGACATGCTGGAGCTGCTGACTCAACAAGACAAACTGGCCAACCTAGCCAAAGATATTGCTGGTCGTGTCTACGGCCGACAACTGACTATTCCTGAGCCTCTTCAAGAAAACTTCATTGCTTACGTGAAGCGTTGTCTCGACGCCGCAAACCAAGCGCAAGAAGTCATCAATGAGCTCGATGAGTTATTGGAAACTGGATTTAAAGGTCGCGAAGTGACTCTCGTGGCTGAAATGATCCATCAACTGGATGTGATTGAGGACGACACAGACGCGATGCAAATCCAACTTCGCCAACAACTGATGGCGATCGAAAGCGATTTGAATCCGATTGATGTGATGTTCCTTTACAAGATTCTTGAATGGGTCGGTGGTATTGCAGATCAAGCTCAGCGTGTTGGCGCGCGTCTTGAACTCATGCTGTCTCGCTCATAAACATAAGTTAACCAAATAACGAAGAGCATTTTATAAGCACACCCCAGTAAGCGAGCTACACTGAATTCGCTGTGGGGTTTTGTCGTGTCCAATTTGCTCCGCTTGTTATCAACAACTAGGTATTACGATGGATATCCTTGCGAATTACGGCACTGTCCTGATTATTATTGCAGCAGCCTTCGGCTTTTTAATGGCGATTGGTATCGGCGCGAATGACGTCGCGAACGCCATGGGTACCTCGGTAGGTTCAAAAGCACTCACCGTAAAACAAGCGATCATTATCGCGATGATCTTTGAATTTGCCGGTGCCTATCTAGCCGGCGGTGAAGTGACGGATACGATCCGTAAAGGCGTAATCGAAACTTCTCTGTTTGCCAATCAACCTGACGTTCTTGTCTACGGCATGATGTCTGCGTTATTAGCAGCGGGTACATGGTTGCTGCTCGCCTCTTATATGGGTTGGCCAGTATCGACAACTCACTCTATTATCGGCGCCATCATCGGTTTTGCTTGTGTCTCTGTTGGCACAGAAGCAGTGGACTGGGGCAGTGTGAAAGGCATTGTCGGCAGTTGGATCGTTACCCCTGTCATCTCTGGTTTCTTTGCTTACGTTATTTTCGTCAGTGCTCAGCGCCTGATTTTCGATACTGAAAAACCGCTGATCAACGCCAAACGTTTTGTGCCTGTCTACATGTTCATCACCACTATGGTGATTGCGCTTGTGACCATTAAGAAAGGCCTAAAGCACGTCGGTCTTCACCTATCGAACAGCGAAGCGTGGATGTGGTCAGCTGGCTTCTCAGGGCTGGTCATGATGGGTGGTTACCTCTACATCCAGAAGAAATTTGCGAGCCGCGAAGATGACCACGGATTTGCCGGCGTTGAAGGCATCTTCAGTGTTCTTATGGTCATTACTGCGTGTGCGATGGCGTTTGCACACGGTTCGAACGACGTTGCCAACGCGATTGGTCCACTGTCTGCGGTCGTCTCTACCGTCGAGCACATGGGTGAAATCACTGGTAAGAGCACCATCGCTTGGTGGATTCTTCCGCTAGGTGGCTTTGGTATTGTGGTCGGTCTTGCGACATTGGGCCACAAAGTGATGGCAACGGTCGGTACCGGCATCACCGAACTGACGCCAAGCCGCGGCTTCGCGGCGCAGCTCGCAACGGCATGTACTGTGGTATTGGCATCGGGTACTGGTCTGCCTATCTCGACCACTCAAACACTGGTCGGCGCGGTACTGGGTGTCGGCTTTGCTCGCGGCATCGCAGCATTGAACCTAGGCGTGGTACGTAACATCGTTGCGTCTTGGATTGTGACACTCCCAGCCGGTGCACTACTGGCCGTGGTGTTCTACTACGCGATTCAAGCAATGTTTGTCTAAGTCATCTGTCAGTACTGTGTTAGTGGATTCTTACTTCTGTTAATACACTGTCATTATTGACTCAATACCGCAGAAAGGGAGGCTCAGCCTCCCTTCTTTGTTGCGAAGCCCCTAGAAAATTCTTACTATTTGCCCTAGTAAAAATTAGACACAAAAAACTGTTAAAGGATTTACCGTGAAAAAATGGGTTTACCTGCTTTTGGCATCAATTGTGGCGGCCCCTGCCGCGTTTGCTCAAGACCGCTACATCTCTGATCAATTGTTTACTTACATGCACTCAGGACCAAGTAATCAATTTCGTATTATTGGCAGTGTCGATGCGGGCGAAAAAGTGACCTTTATCGAGTCCAATAAAGATTCCGGTTACAGTCACATCCAAGACTCGAAAGGACGCCGAGGATGGGTCGAAAGCCGTTTCGTGACCTCACAAGAGAGCGTGACACTGCGCTTACCTCGCGTAGAAAAAGAGCTGGCAGAAGTGAAAGAGAAGCTTGCCAACGCGCGCGCAAACTCTGATCAAGAAAAAGCGGGCTTGGTCGATTCTCTTGAAACACGCAACCGCCAAATCGCCGACCTAGAAAGCGGATACAGTGAGATGAGTCAGCAACTGACGGCTTCTCAAGAAGAGGTACGCAAGCTAAGAGCACAGCTTGACACCCAAAAAGACGACTTGCTGCTCAAGTACTTTATGTACGGCGGTGGCGTGGCTGGCATTGGCTTGCTGTTGGGTTTGATTCTGCCGCACATTATCCCGCGCAGAAAGCGTTCACCATCGGGTTGGGCGTAATCCCCTAACCAAGATAACGAAAAGGTCGCCAATGCGACCTTTTCTTTTCCCTCTGTTTTTACACCAGCCCTAGGGCTACCCTTGCCAATCATACAAGGCTGGGATTTCAATCCTCTCACCCGAGAAACTCACCATACAGTGCTGCGGTTCAATTGAAAGCAGTTGAACGCCGGTTGCGATCCAGTCTCCCTCTTGATACTCGACACCATTGACCTTAACCCAGCGTTTATCTGGCTTGCTTGAATAGACATGAGTTTGGAAATTGAGCGCGGGTAACTGCCCCGTCCACTTGAGACCTTGCTGCGCGAGTTGACTGACATTCGACGTCGGAGTTGGTGTTGACGACGGTTTGAGGGCACTTTGCACGCGAAGGGCTAACTCGGGCGATAGCTGAGAGAGATCTAAGTCATCAATGAAAGGTTGAGGCGAAGCCGGTACATTAGGTTGGGGAGATACCGGCGGTGTATCCATTGGTTGACTACCCTCGGCCTCATGGCTACGAGAGTAGCTCGGCACTGCTTGTACATCATAAAAGGTGAGTTCGTACGTCATGGCCAACGCCTGCTCGTCTTGCCAAGGGGTAACGCTGAACTCGACAGGGCGCTCAATGACACTAGGCGACGCCGTTTGCTTGAGGAGCCAGTCAGCTTCCACTTGACGGTAGTGACGCTCAACACCCAACCCTACTCCGAGTGAGGCAGGCAGTAATATCAGCAAGCTCATGACCATCATACTTGGGCGCGTTGCAACGCTGTCTATCGGCGAGTTGTTGACATCGCCAGGTGCAGATACCGCTTGATAGCGATGCTGGGAGGCCTTCAACGCTTTCATCATTTGTGACATCAGCGGTTCTCCTGTGCATCCGCGCTGTGATTGGCTGTGACCATCCGGGTATCCAACCTCGGGGACTCATGCAGACTCATCTGCTCAATTTTGCGCAGCGTTTTCGAGCCAGCAATCCCATCAACCGTGAGCCCCTGCCAACGTTGGAACAATCTCACTTTTTGCTCTAGCGCCTCATCAAAGCGTGCACTTTGTGTTGAGGGTTGGTCAAGAATTGAGGAGAGATGGTCATCGAGCGCGGCAATGGCTGCTCCCTCCATACCAGGCTTGAGCGTACCTACCCAATAGCGCCGCCAAATATGTCGATACTCGCCATTCCAACGCCTCTCCAGTTCGGCGCTGGGCAAGGTGTACAACTGCCCGTCAAGCAACAGCGTTGCGTGATCTGAATCGAGTTGATACAACACCACATAACGTGGGGAGTCTGCTTCCCCCAACGTGAGCAGCACTGGGCGATTGGCTTGCACCAAAGTGGCTAAATCCCCTTGAGTCAGTTGGCATTGAAACACGCTTTGCTCATTCTCCAAACAGAGCTTATCTAACACGGATGCCTGATAGCCCCAGACGCGATACAAGTTCGCTAAACCTTGCTCAAGATTGATGGCGGAGTCGAGTGCCGTTTTCAGCGTATCTGGCAGCACGTGGTTGACCGTCGGTTCACTGTGCTGGATAGGATGACTGCGAGCGACTTGCTGCGTAATCAGATCATCAGCCCAAAGCGCCGCACTTTGATAACCCACAACACTCAACGCAATACCTATTGCAGCCGCAAACCAATAGGGTGCACCTGAGGCTCTTACCGAATGGCGAGGGCGAGTGACTTGAAACGAAGGCTGAAAGCTCATCACCTCATCACAGGCACGCTGCACACTGTCATGGCTAGGCTTTGGCTCACCGCTCGAGTAGGCATGACGCAGCGCCGCATCACACACCAAGTTGATCAACCTTGGGATCCCTTGCGTTTGTGTGGCGATCCACTTGAGCGAGCGCGAAGAGAAAAGATCAGGATCGCCGCCGGCGAGTGTCAGCCGATGACGAACATAGTTCGCGGTTTCGGCGCTGTCTAGAGGGAGCAAGTGATAGCGGCCCGTGATCCTTTGCGCCAACTGACGCAAGATCGGCATTTGCAATTTTTGCTGCAACTCAGGCTGACCAATTAATAACACTTTCAATAGCTTGTGCTGCTCGGTTTCAAGGTTGGTCAATAGGCGCAGCTGCTCAAGCACTTGCGCACTGAGGTGCTGAGCTTCATCAATCACCAACAAGGTTTGTCGACCTTGCGCGTAACTCTCAATTAAAAACTGGTGGATAGCCTGACTCAACTGTTTCAGTGAGGCGTCATGAGAATAGGCAATGGAGAACTCATCACAGATGGCTTCTAGCAACTCTGATTCGGAAAAGGTTGGGTTGAGTATAAAACCAGCTTGCAGGCGTCCTTGATCGACGATCGCATCCAAGTCATCCAACATCGCCTTGGCTACCGTGGTTTTGCCCGTTCCCACTTCTCCGGTTAACATGGCAAAACCGCCCCCTTCCCCTAAACCAGAGGTGAGGCGAAAGATCGCTTCCTTGTGACGCTGGCTGAGATAGAGAAAACGAGAGCTAGGCACAATCGAGAAAGGGAGCTCATGAAAAGCAAAGTGGTGTTTGTACATGCATCTCGTCTCTGAGTGGGTGGCGACTATTTGTTGCTGGGCATTTGTTGATAAGAAAAGTACCATTGCACACCCAATTAGCCAACGGCTATGTTTTAAAATGAGAAGGAGTGGCCATGAAACGATACCTTGTCGGTGGCGCGGTACGCGATCACCTGCTCAATATTGACGTTTACGATCAGGATTGGGTGATCGTTGGGGCCACACCCGATGATCTTATCGCGCAAGGCTATACCCCCGTAGGTAAAGAGTTCCCTGTCTTTCTTCACCCTAAGACGAAGCAAGAGTACGCGCTTGCACGTACAGAGCGGAAAACCGGTGCGGGCTACACTGGCTTTGATTGCTACTTCGCACCAGATGTCACGCTCGAAGAGGATTTACGCCGCCGCGATTTGACCATTAACGCCATCGCGCAAGACAGTGAGGGACATCTGATTGATCCCTACGGCGGCCTAAACGATATCGAACAGCGCCAACTTCGTCATGTCTCAGAGGCGTTTGTGGAAGATCCGCTGCGAGTGTTAAGAGTCGCTCGATTTGCAGCAAAACTCCATCATTTAGGCTTTAAGGTCGCTCAAGAGACGCTGGACTTGATGCGCTCCATTGCCGAGTCGGGAGAACTGTCTCAACTTACCCCTGAGCGAATCTGGCTGGAGTG
>NZ_JCBDGH010000058.1:0-92446 GCF_059833955.1 Vibrio sp. R15-SG3-ISO1A | reverse complement strand
TTAGTTGGCGGGTGATTTTTTAGGGCTAGTTCAGCGTCATCTCTGGCCATTCGTCTGGTGTTATCGGCAATTTGGCATTGTCGGTATCAGTTCTTGAATCACTCGAACCAAGTGCTTTTTAATGTTCGAGGGTTTGCCTTATTTTGGTTTCGTGCAGGTTGGTGGTTAGAATCGTGGTCGTAAAGTTGCGTTGAGTTTTGGTGTTTCAGATGCAGGTTTACGTGTTGTTCATTTGCTCGTCAGTACTGCCGCTTCAATAGTTCCAACTGGTGTTTTGTGTCCGCTTTCTTTGTCGGAGTGTAGTGGCTCACATTACTTTGCGTAAATCGTGGGTAACTTTGGGTGTGATGTTGTGCGCTTGGGTTCGGTAGTTTACTTTTTCGTACGGTGGCGTTTCTGGCAGAGCAACGAACTAGCCAACTAACCAGTTACTCAAGTGGACGCCAAACGCTCGGCGGTTTTGGCTTGGAGTTCAGTGGGTTTTGCGGGTTCATCGCTGGCGCCACTTAGTAAGGCGTTATGCGCTTTCATGAAAGTTGAACTAGCCAGTTTCGAGAATGAGTCGTAAACTTAGCCTAAACATAAGCTTAGGTGATATAAATGGCATTTTCTGAAATTGAGCACAAACGGTACGAAAAGGCAGTCGAGAAATACCTCGATTCTTGTCGACCACCTGTAGAAATTCGTAATGAACTTGATTTTGGCTTTCGTATCCAAGATCAAGCAATCGAAATTTTTGAAATTAGGCCTAAATGGAATGACCCATCCGACAAAATAGAAAGCTCGGTAGTTAAGGCTAAATACTATAAGTCTCGAGATGAATGGAAAGTTTACTGGATGAAATCAGACCTAAAGTGGCACTCTTACGAACCAGTGCCTGAGGTTAAGACTCTAGAAGTACTCTTTGAAGTCTTAGAAGCTGATGCATATGGTTGTTTTTGGGGTTAAACCCAACCACGCGCATAACAAACTGTTTAAGAGTGATTCGCAACGCGTGGCATTTTTACTATGCGTTAGGTTTAGTGGTTAAGGTGGTATGCGGGAGCTTCAGTATTGCGTTGCTCACACCTTAACAGGGCGTTAAATGTATCAGAGGTGGCTATGGTAATTATTGGTTCATATGACAATCCATATGCTCGGGCAAGTAGGTATCTCGAGCGTGTAAAAATGATTTATGAAGGGGTTGATTGCTATTTTCCTTCGACAGAATATTTTCACGATGATGTTTACTCATTTTTTATCTTCTGCTTCCATATTAAAGATTGGCTTAAGTCTGACACCAGACTAAACATCTCAAGCTCGGATGTTGAAGCTTACATAAAGGACCATATTGAACTTCAGTTGTGTGCAGACATTTGTAATGGAACTAAACACTTTATCCAAACGCCTGGGCGCGTAAGGACTGGTGAGCAACCGACGGTGTATAGATCTAATGCCACAATTACAACCTATCCTTTGGGTAGTGGAATTACACCTTCTGGTGCAGTTTTTAAGTCATCGTTTGGTATAAATACCAGCGGCGAAGTTGTTGATGTCTTAGCGTTGGGCAATAAATGTATGGAACTTTGGAGCTTTTTCTTAGAAGAGTACGGTGTTGTTGTCGGTAGCCGTGAGTCATACATTTAACAAACTGTTTAAGAGTGATTCGCAACGCGTGGCATTTTTACTATGCGCTGGTTTAAGTGATTAAGGTGGTATGCGGCGGCTTCTGTATAGCGTTGCTCACACCTTAACAGGGCGTTAGTTGAACAAGGAGAGTTCAGTGGATATTTTCGGAATATTAATAGGTGCATTAGCTCAAGTTTGGTACATCATACCTTTGTTGATTGTCGTCTCAATATTCAAGAGTCGGTGGTTTAAAGGTGTATTTGGCGAGTTTTTGGTAAACAAACTATTATCTCAGTTGTCTGATTCCGATTACACATTGGTGAGGAATGTAACTCTACCTACAGATGATGGTACAACTCAAATCGACCATATTGTTGTCTCAAGATTTGGTATTTTCGTTGTGGAAACCAAAAACATGAAAGGTTGGATCTTTGGCTCTAAAAGCCAAAAGCAATGGACTCAGAAAATCTATCGCCACTCATCAAAATTTCAGAATCCACTTCACCAAAATTACAAACATGTTAAGACCCTTGAGTCTTTGCTGGCTGTAGACAGTGAAAAACTACACTCAGTAGTTGTTTTCATTGGTGATAGTACCTTTAAAACCGATATGCCCGAAAATGTGACTTATGCTCGTGGTTGCTTGGAATACATCAAAAAGTTTGAGCAACCAGTGTTCTCCGAATCAGAATATAGCCATTTTGTGCACTCGATAAACGAAGTTAAGCTCAAACAGGGCATTGTTACAGATATTAAGCATCGTCAACATGTGAAAGAAATCGTAGAAGCGAAAGAAGCTATAAAGCAGTGTTCACGTTGTGGTTCAGAAATGGTTATTCGCGAATCTAAGCGTGGTGAAAATAAAGGTAAGCAGTTCTGGGGATGTTCGGCATTTCCTAAATGTAGGTCGGTCGAACAGTTCAACTAACAAAGCGTTTAAGACGGATTCCCAACGCTCGGCATTTTCGGTTTGCTTCAGGTTAAGCGTTTACGGCACAATGGTTTAGGTAGGGTGGTAGCGTTGCTCACCACTTAACGCGGCGTTAAATGCACGAGGAAGTTATGGATAAACCGTTTCAGAGAATAGGCTCAAAATCTAATTCTCATGTAGGTCGTGAGTTCGAATCTGCGGCATCAAAATTTTTTCTGAGCCAAGGCATAGAACTTGTTCCCAATTTGAAAGTTGAAGTCGGCATTTCAAACTTGAAGAAACAACATGCGTTCGATCTCGGTTGTATTGATCAAAAGATCATTGTCGAGTGTAAGGCTCATAAATGGACAACAGGTGGTAACGTTCCTAGTGCGAAATTGACTGTTTGGAATGAAGCAATGTATTACTTTTATACAGCTCCAGTCGGTTTCAGAAAAATTATGTTTGTCCTTCATGATTTCAGTACAAAGAGGAACGAGACTTTAGCTCAATATTATGTCCGTACTTATAAGCACTTAATCCCAAATGATGTCGAGCTTTGGGAGTACGATGAGAACACTGAAAGTGCATCGAAACTGTGCATTTAACAAAGCGTTTAAGACGGATTCCCAACGCTTGGCATTTTCGGTTTGAATCGGCTTTAGTGTTTACGGCACAATAGGTTAGGTCTGATGGTAGCGTTGCTCACCACTTAACGCGGCGTTATGTGAAAAACCAAATCACTTCAAGTGATTAACGTCGTTTGTTATTGGTCATATACTATCGAGATTCTCTAATAGATAGACATTTTCAGTAAAATTTAGTGCAAGTGTGAGAACTAAAACTATGAAAAAATTTAACACAGTTTCAGCTTTTTTGGCCGAAATCGGCTTTCAATGTAAAGGCAGACAAGGGCAGTATTCATATGTTGACCATGACAAGAAACAAGTGTTTTTCGGAATAGATACCCACAATCCAAACCACGATAAAGGACTGATTCTGTCTAGTGACTGGGAATATGACGACTCACGTAAAACAAAAAGTGGCAGAAGTTACAAACGAGGTAACTATACGACTAGTTTAAACAACATTCGCCTCATCCAAGATAGTGGTTATGAACTCATAGCATGCAAGATCAAAACAGAGCAAACGGATGGTAAAGTGACTAAGTCCAAGTTGCTCGATATTGAAAACTTACGTTCATACTCGTTGAACTATGATAATGGTGACTATTTCGCGGTTTGATTTATGAATCTTGTGCAAAATTTCACATAACAAAGCATTTAAGAGTGATTCTCAACGCTTGGCATTTTTCATTCCATCGTTGGGTTTCGTGTTTACGGTGGTATGGTTAAGTTTTGTGGTAGCGTTGCTCACACCTTAATGCGGCGTTATAGCTTAGGTCAGATTTACTGCTCCAAAAATTATAGCTACGTTAATCACGTATAGTTTTGCTATCTGTACGTTACTTGCGTATACTTTGCGTATAAAAAGTGTATTTGTCGAATCAACCATATTTGAAAAGTACCGTAATGAATATCTCAGCGATGATGAGTTTAGGCTTTTTCAAGCTGAGTTAATGTCTAACCCGAAGCAGGGTGACGTGATTCAAGGTACAGGTGGTTTGCGAAAGATTCGAGTTGCAAGTAAAGGTAAGGGCAAGCGTGGTGGTTCTCGCGTTATCTATTACTTCCTCGATGAAAAACGTCGTTTCTACTTGCTGACGATTTACGGCAAGAATGAAATGTCCGACTTAACCGCAGACCAAAAGAAACAACTAAAGGCTTTTATGGAGGCATGGCGTAATGAGCAATCGTGATCTATTTGCGGAGTTAAGTTCAGCACTTGTTGAGGCTAAAGAACATTCAGAGGGCAAGCTTACCCTTAAAACTCATCAAGTTAACTACATCAGTGAGTTAAATATCTCACCTGATGAAATCGTGAGTATTCGAGAGCAGTTTAATATGTCTCGTGGTGTTTTTGCTCGTTTGTTGCACACATCATCCCGTACGTTAGAAAACTGGGAGCAAGGGCGTAGCGCACCAAATGGACAAGCTGTAACTCTTCTAAAGTTGGTTCAGCGTCACCCAGAAACCCTGTCGCACATCGCTGAGCTATAACAAACGCTTCAAGACGGATTCGCAACGCGTGGCATTTTTACCATGCTTTATTTTTGGTGATTTAGGTGGTATGTGGAAGCATCGTATTGCGTTGCTCACCGCTTAAGCGAGCGTTATATGCTTAGAGGAAATAAATGAAAACTCATAAAGGTGACATAGCTCTTGATATGCTTGAAGATGCTATAGATCTATATAAATCTGGTCGGTTTTCTTCGAGTTTACATCTTGCAGCAGCGGCGTCAGAGTTGCTTTCGGGCTTGTGCGAAATTAATGGGCTAGAGAGTGCTCATGGTAATTTGAAGCAAATGCTTAAAGATTTTTATGACTCAAACCCAAGCTTTTTTGCAAAGCCAAAAGATGCACTCAAGAGGTTCAATTATTCGAAGAATACCATCAAGCATATTAATGGTGAAAATGACCAGTTCGCTTATGTTTCTCTAGATATGCATGCAGAAATGTACATTAAGCAATGCCAGAGAATGCTGGAAAGCTTCGGAATGTGCCTGATAAAACGCATATAACAAACAATTTAAGCTGATTCGCAACGCTCGGCGCTTTCGGTTTCAATTGGTTTAGTGATTACGGTGAAGTATTTCAGTGCGGTGGCAGCATTGCTCACAACTTAATTGGGCGTTAGTTGGCGGGTGAATTTTTGGGGCTAGTTCAACGTAATCTCTGGCCATTCGTCTGGTGTTATCGGCAATTTGGCATTGTTGGTATCAGTTCTTGAATCACTCGAACCAGGCGCTTTTCAATGTTCGTGGATTTGCCTCATTTTGGTTTTGAGCAGGTTGGTGGCTAGCATCGTGGGCGTAAAGTTGTGTTGAGTTTTGGTGTTTCAGGTGCAGGTTTATGCGCTGTTCATCTGCTCGTCAGAATTGCGCCTCAATAACTTCAACGGGTATTTTGTGTCCGCTTTCTTTGTCGGAGTGTAGTGGCTCACATTCCTTTGAGTAAATCGTGGGTAACTTTAGTTTCGGTGTTGTGCGCTTAGTTGCGTTGGTTTACTTTTTCGTACGGTGGCGTTTCTGGCGCAGCAACGAACTAGCCAACTAACCAGTTACTCAAGTGGACGCCAAACGCTCGGCGGTTTTGGCTTAGAGTTCAGTGGGTTTTGTGGGTTTATCGCAGGCGCCACTTAGCAAGGCGTTAGGCATCAGGAGGTAAAATGCAGAAATCCGATCAAGTGTCGTTGTATTTTTTGTCTGACTTAGAGAAATTTAGGATCTTTGTCGAGCTATCAGAACGCCATTGGCATGAAGAATTAACTACGTACAACGAATCTGATATGGAAATGAACGAGTCTGTTTGTTGGGATAGGTACAAGTATCGCAATGATTTAGGTGCGCATTTCCAAGAAGTATTTCCTCAATACCAGAAACAATCGTTTTTGCTCATGTTGGTATCGCTTTTTGAAGATTATCTTAATCAACTGTGCCACAGCTTTCATTTTGAAAAAGGTTTAAATTGTACTTTAAAAGATTGCAGTGGCTCAGGTATTGAGCGAGCAAAAAACTATCTACGTAAAGTCGCCAAAATTGAAGTCCCTACTGGCACTGCCTCTTGGGGTAAAGTCGTCGAAGCAAGAGATATCAGGAACATCATTGCTCACAATGCTGGGCACTTAGACGAGGAGCTGCATAGTAAGCAATTTAGAATTGTTGCCAAAAACCTCAATTTAAATTCGCATCAATTTGCTAGAGTCCACCTTGAAGTTACACAGGTGTATATCTTTGAAATTATTGACGCTATGACTAGTGTCGTTAATGAGCTCTGGCGTGAAACGACGGAAAATGCCTAACAAACAATTTAAGAGTGATTCAGCACGCTTGGCATTTTCGGTTTGGGTCAAGTTTAGTGATTAAGGTGTTTAAATTGAGTTTCGTGGTCGCGTGCTTCACACCTTAATTGGGCGTTATGTTTATCGGTGAAAATTATGATATCTGTGTATAAAAAAGGCGACGAGACGATCTGGATCCCAGTTGCTAAACCATCTAATGCTACTCCACCTAGAGCGTTTCTTCCTATCAATGGATTAACCGCAAAGTATAGGCACGGGTATAAAGCAAGAATTGAAGAAAGCGAGTACTTTTCGGCATTAGCTTCTGTCCAGCAATCTTATATAAACAATGACTATGAAGATTTTTGGGTTGAAGGTGGGGAAAAGCAAGAACGACAGTACAAGTTTAAATGGAGGCATCGAGGGGCACTTATTGGTCCAACATTAGGTTGGGCAGAGATCAACTTCTCGGATCTAGGTACAATCACTTGTGAAGAAGTCGCTGAAAAAATAACACGATCAGGTAGTAGCATAGCGAAAATGACAACAAAAACTGTTAAACCAGTTTTTGTGTCAAGTGAAGAGGAGTTAGATAGCTGCATTGGGGAGCTCTTAGAAAAAATTGGCAGCGATATTCCACAGGGGCAAAGTTCACCAAAGAAAATTGAGTCTTCATCTGCACAATATGTACGAGACGCAATGGTTGTTGCATATGTCCTTAAACAGGCAAATGGTTATTGTGAATGCTGTGGTTCGAGTAGCCCTTTTATAAAGGCTTCAGGGCAACCATATTTAGAAGTTCATCATGTTAAACATTTATCTAATAATGGCTCTGATAAAGTAACCAATACTGTTGCTCTATGTCCAAATTGCCATAGAGAGCTACATCATGGCGTTAACCGAGAGGCATTAGTTGAGTTGTTGTATGGTAAAATTTCTCGCCTCATTCGAGAATAAACATAACAAACTGTTTAAGTGGGATTCGCAACGCGTGGCATTTTTACTATGCGTTGGTTTAAGTGATTAAGGTGGTATGCGACGGCTTCGGTATTGCGTTGCTCACCCCTTAACAGGGCGTTAGTTGGCGGGTGAATTTTTGGGGCTAGTTCATCGTCATCTCCGGCCATTCGTTCGATGCTATCGGCAATTTAATATTGTCGGTATCAGCTCTTGAATTACTCGAACCAAAGCACGTTTCAATGTTCGCGGGTTTACCTCATTTTGGTTTCGTGCAGGTTGGTGGCGAGTTTCGTGGGCGTAAAGTTGTGTGGAGTTTTGGTGTTTCAGGGGCAGGTTTATGCGCTGTTCATCTGCTCGTCAGAATTGCCGCCTCAATAACTTCAACGGGTATTTTGTGTCCGCTTTCTTTGCCGTGTTGTAGTGGGTCACATTACTTTGAGTAAATCGTGGGTAACTTTGGGTGCGGTGTTGTGCGCTTGGCTGTGGTGGTTTACTTTTTCGTACGGTGGCGTTTCTGGTAGAGCAACGCACTAGCCAACTAACAAGTTACTCAAGTGGACGCTAAACGCTCGGCGGTGTTGGCTTGGAGTTCAGTGGGTTTTGCGGGTTCATCGCAGGCGCCACTTAGTAAAGCGTTAGTTGGCGGGTGATTTTTTAAGGCTAGTTCAGCGTCATCTCTGGGCATTCGTCTGGTGTTATCGGCAATTTGGCATTGTCGGTATCAGTTCTTGAATCACTCGAAACAAAGCACGTTTCAATTTTCGTGGGTTTGCCTCATTGTTGTTTTGAGCAGGTTGGTGGCAAGTTTTGTAGGCGTAAAGTCGCGTTGAGTTTTGGTGTTTCAGGGGCAGGTTTATGCGCTTTTCATTTACTCGTCAGCATTACCGTTTCAATAACTCGAACCGGTGTTTTGTGTGCGCTTTCTTTGCCGTATTGCAGTGGCTCACATTACTTTGCGTAAATCGTGGGTAACTTTGGTTGCGGTCTTGTGCGCTTGGGTTCGGTGGTTTACTTTTTCGTACGGTGGCGTTTCTGGCAGAGCAACGAACTAGCCAACTAACAAGTTACTCAAGTGGACGCCAAACGCTCGGCGGTTTTGGTTTGGAGTGCAGTGGGTTTTGCGGGTTGGTCGCAGGCGCCACTTAGCAAGGCGTTATAGCTTAGGTCAGATTTACTGCTCCAAAAATTATAGCTACGTTAATCACGTATAGTTTTGCTATCTGTACGTTACTTGCGTATACTTCGCGTATGAAAAGTGTATTTGTCGAATCAACCATATTTGAAAAGTACCGTAATGAATATCTCAGCGATGATGAGTTTAGGCTTTTTCAAGCTGAGTTAATGTCTAACCCGAAGCAGGGTGACGTGATTCAAGGTACAGGTGGTTTGCGAAAGATTCGAGTTGCAAGTAAAGGTAAGGGCAAGCGTGGTGGTTCTCGCGTTATCTATTGCTTCCTCGATGAAAAACGTCGTTTCTACTTGCTGACGATTTACGGCAAGAATGAAATGTCCGACTTAACCGCAGACCAAAAGAAACAACTAAAGGCTTTTATGGAGGCATGGCGTAATGAGCAATCGTGATCTATTTGCGGAGTTAAGTTCAGCACTTGTTGAGGCTAAAGAACATTCAGAGGGCAAGCTTACCCTTAAAACTCATCAAGTTAACTACATCAGTGAGTTAAATATCTCACCTGATGAAATCGTGAGTATTCGAGAGCAGTTTAATATGTCTCGTGGTGTTTTTGCTCGTTTGTTGCACACATCATCCCGTACGTTAGAAAACTGGGAGCAAGGGCGTAGCGCACCAAATGGACAAGCTGTAACTCTTCTAAAGTTGGTTCAGCGTCACCCAGAAACCCTGTCGCACATCGCTGAGCTATAACAAACGCTTCAAGACGGATTCGCAACGCGTGGCATTTTTACCATGCGTTGATTTTGGTGATTTAGGTGGTATACGGAAGCATCGTATTGCGTTGCTCACCGCTTAAGCGAGCGTTAGGTGTATAAGGAAATAATCTATGAAAAAAGACCCACGTCATCACATATATGTAAGAGACAATTGGACTTGCCAGTATTGTGGCCGAACAGGAGCTTCGGATTTTAACGCTTGGAATGAAGCATGGTTTGCAATTGATCATATCAAGCCTAAAAAGCATGGTGGTAGCGATGATGATTCAAACTTAGTGGTAGCCTGTCATACTTGTAATAGCGTAAAAGCCGCTGATATGTGTAGTTCAATTGAAGAAGGCAAGGCTATTATTGCTCGAAAGAATGAGGGACGGAAAGAGTGGTTCAATAAATTTGTGCTGGGAGTCGGCGAATAACACCTAATAAACAATTCAAGCAGACCCTCAACGCTCGGCGATTTTTGTTTGCGTCGGGTTTGGCGTTGCCGAGCAATGCGGAAAGTGAGCCAGTGCGTTTCGGGCTACTTAATTGGGCGTTATGTTTACGGAGACTAAACATGATTTTACGTAAGTTAATGATAATGTTATTGGTTTTGCTCTCATCGAATGCTTTTGCTGTAGAGCAAAGCTCAGATGTCAGTGAATTGCGCAAGAATGTAGAGATCAAAAAGCAAGAATATGAACGAGCCAAAAAAGCGTACGAGGAAGCGAAAGTTAGTTTAGAAAGCGCTCTCAAATCCGCTGATAAAGATGAAGTTCCATGCACTTGCGTATTTAACAAAAATAGAGCCTGGAATCCTGAAAAAATCATCTGGAGAGATGTTTTTTGGGAGTGTGCTCATTATAGAGATGACGGAACTTGCTCCAAGGTAAGGAAAGTGGAAGGGGCCGTCGTAGAGTAAACATAACAAACAATTCAAGCAGACCCTCAACGCTCGCCGATTTTGGTTTGCGTCGGGTTTTGTGTTGCCGAGGAATGCGGAAGGTTAGCCAGTGCGTTTCGGGCTACTTAATTGGGCGTTAAATGGCAGGGAGTATGATCGAAAATAGAGGTGATATCACCAATGCACTTGTTCATCTTACAAAAGAGAGAACAGGTCGAAGACCGCAAGACGGAAAAGGGCAGGATAAGCAGTATTCTGCTTTAGATGTTCTGTGTGAAATTTTGAGTGATGGTGAGATATTAGGAAGTACAAAATCTGGGTTTATCAAGGGCAACAATCCAGCAGTTTGCTTTTCGGAAACTCCATTATCTGCACTTAAACACTTTGCTTCTAATGATCCAAAGAACAAAGAGTTTCGCTACAGGTATTATGGCGTTGCAATTAGTAAGCATGCAGCTTTTGGTGAGGACGCTAGACCTGTTATTTATCTACCTGATAGCGAAGCTAAATGGATACCAGATTCTGAAAAATGGCGTCATGTTCGCTATGAATATGGTTCAGTGGACTGGACATTTGAACGAGAGTGGAGGAAGAAAGGAAATTTTAACCTTAAAAATTTACCCGGTATTTATGTTATTTGTTGGAATGCAACTGAAGTCGAGCGATTGCAAAATAGCCTGCATAAAGATTTAGTTGGTAAGGTTCGTGGCTTTCTACCAATGCTTCATTTAAACCAGATGCTGTAAGCCATTTAACAAACAATTTAAGAGTGATTCAGCACGCTTGGCATTTTGGGTTTCGGTTTAGTTCAGTGATTATGGTGGTCAAATTAAGTTTAGTGGTAGCGTGCTTCACACCTTAATTGGGCGTTATGCGTAAATGGAGGAAACATGAAAAATCAGGGCAAGCTGTTCTTCTTCTGTGGCAAGATGGGAGCAGGAAAATCGACTAAATCTAAGGTTGTAGCTGCTGAAAATAATGCAGTCCTAATTTCAGAAGACGACTGGTTGTCAGCTCATTATCCTTCACAAATTCAAACGTTTGACGACTACATTAAATACTCAAATCTCATAAAGCCTTTCGTTAAAAGTCATGTTCAACGTTTGTTGAATGTTGGGGCTAACGTTGTCATGGACTTTCCAGCGAATACTATTAAGCAAAGAGCTTGGTTCGTATCACTGTGTGTCGAAGTAGGTAGTGAACATGAGCTTTGGTATTTAGACTTAACAGATGAGCAATGTTTATCCCAAGTTGCTAAGCGCCGAGTAGAACAACCTGAAAGAGCTATGTTTGACACAGAGGCTGTATTTCATCATGTGACCCAGTATTTTGAAGCTCCAGCAGCGAGTGAAAAACTCAGTCTGGTACGTGTGGGATAATACGCATAACAAAGCGTTTAAGACGGATTCCCAACGCTTGGCATTTTCGGTTTGCTTTGAATTTAGTGTTTACGGCACAATGATTTAGGTAGGGTGGTAGCGTTGCTCACCACTTAACGCGGCGTTAGCTGCTTTGAGGTCAATCATTAGTAAGGTGTCATAATGAGAATTTTGGTAACAGGCTCTTCGGGTAGGGTCGGGCGTGCAATCTATATTAAATTAATGCGAACACATGACGTTGTTGGCATTGATAAAACACCTTGCTCAACAGCCGATTACATTGGTGATATCCGTGATAGTGCTCTGATTGATGGGATTCTTGAAAATATTGATGTCATCGTTCATACAGCGGCTCTTCATGCTCCTCATGTTAGTTTAGTACCTGATTCAGAGTTTCAATCTATCAACGTAGACGCGACCGAAAAATTGGCTTTGGCTGGGGTGAAAGCAGGTGTTAAACACTTTATTTTTACCAGTACAACTGCGTTGTACGGCTATGCTTCGACACCTAGAGGTGTTGCTGGTTGGGTTAATGAAGAAGTCACCCCGCAACCCAAGTCGATTTATCATAAAAGTAAAATTGCAGCTGAAGCCAAATTAGAAGAAATTTCAAATCTGTTTCAGCTTCCTGTTACTGTGCTGCAAATGTCGAGATGCTTTCCTGAGCCTGCAGATTTAATGGCAGTATTTCGCCTGACTCGTGGTATTGATGCTCGCGATGTAGCCAATGCTCATTTATGTGCTGTGGAAAAACACTTGAGCGGCTTTAATCGTTTTATAATCTCAGGTGCAACACCTTTTCATTTTTCTGATTGCGAAGCTCTATATTCTGAAGCTGGAGCTGTTATCGAACGTAAGTGTCCAGAAATCGCGCTAGCATTTAAACAAAGAAATTGGCAGTTACCTCAAAGCTTAGATCGTGTATATGATTCATCGTCTGCACGTGAGAAATTAGGTTGGTCGCCTATACATGGTTTTGAAAGTGTTTTAGAAATGCTCGATACTGAAACCGCGGAAGTATTACCAGTTGTGAAACGCAGCTAACAAAGCGTTTAAGACGGATTCCCAACGCTTGGCATTTTGGGTTTTAGTCAGCTTTGGTGCTTACGGCACAATGGTTTAGGTAAGGTGGTAGCGTTGCTCACCACTTAACGTGGCGTTATGTTGCCGAGCAAGGCGTTATGTTGCCGAGCACGCCACGTTTAGTAGATATATTAACCAGTTTTGCTCAGCCGTCTATTTTAGATAGTACTTGTGGTATAATTTTTACTATCGATTTTATGATTTACAGGTTCGTAATGAAAAAAACCATAATCTTTAATATTTTACTGTTACATTCTTTTACTGCCAATGCATTGTCATCAGATTTTTGGTCAGGAAATTCAAGTAGCAGCAGAATTTTATCCACAGACAACAAAACTATAGCGACCTTATTCAGTGGCAATGGAAATCCACACATAGCGTTCAATTCTCAGTTGGAACAGTGTAAGGGGCAAGACGCAGGCTATATAATATCGTCAGAACGTCCCATTTCTATCTTTTATACGAAAACAACGATGGATAAAAGCTCACATCAGCTTGTCAACTTTAAAGTGTCTTGTATGGGGAGTGGGTACGGTAATGGTGCGGAAGCATTTTTTTACCTGCAAGTGAGGCAGGGAGCTCGTTTATAAATTCAGCTTTTCAGACTTCGACTTTTGTTAGCTTTAGTAAATCAGTCTTTTCAACACATAATTTTATGACAGAGTTTAATCGCCTTTCTAAGAACGTTGCGCTGTAGATAAAAACATAACAAACAATTCAAGCAGACCCTCAACGCTCAGCACTTTTGGTTTGCGTCAGGTGTTGTGTCGACGAGCAATGCAGAAAGTTAGCCAGTGCGTTTCGGGCTACTTAATTGGGCGTTAAGTTTTGACCTTTCCCCGAGATTAATACCACCGCCTCGATGAAGTTTCCCATGTTTACGCCACTTGATTGGCATAATCAATTGGCGACATATAATTTAGAGAGCTATGTGGTCGAATATGGTTGTAGTGCTCTCTCCATAGATTTATTTCGTAACGTGCTTCATCCAGAGTGCGGAACCAGTGTTGATTGAGACACTCATTTCTGAACTTGCCATTTAGGCTCTCCACAAAGGCATTTTGAGTCGGTTTACCTGGTTGAATAAAGGCGAGTGTTACCGACGTTGTCTTTGACCAAAAGAACATGGCTTTGCTGGTAAATTCCGTCCCGTTGTCGCAAACAATGTTATCTGGCTTGCTGCGCACCTCGGTTAGTTGAGTTAAAAAACGGGCAACTTGTTGGCCACTGATTGATAGGGACACCAGCTGCCCAATGAGTTCTCGTGAAAAATCGTCAACGACATTGAGCACACGAAAACGTCTACCATTGCTCAATTGGTCAGAGACAAAGTCCATCGACCAGCGTTGATTGGCTCTTGTGGGTGAATTCATAACTAGTCTCGGGCGCTGTAGCTTTTTGCGCTTCTTCGTTCTGACTTGCAGTCCCTCCTCAGTGTAAATACGATACGTGTGCTTCTTATTCACAACTAAGCCCTCTGCTTTTAGTAAACTGTGCAGCACCAGATAGCCATAACGGGAATATTGAACGGCTAACGCTTTTAAACGTTCTCGTAAGGCCCTATCTACAGGGCTTTTAGCTTTGTATCGAAACGCCGTTCGACTCAAACACGCAAGCTTACAGGCCGCTCTTTCACTCAGTCGGTGAGTGTCAATGAGGTATCGAGCAATAAGCTTTCGAGAAGATGGCGTTACCACTTTTTTGACACAACATCCTTCATTGCTTCGACTTCGAGCAACTTCTCCGCGAGGAGCCGCTTAAGCTTATTGTTCTCAGATTCAAGCTCTCTCAGCCTTTTGGCCTCATTCACTTCTAGCCCTGCATACTTGCTGCGCCAGTTATAAAAAGTGCCCGATGATATCCCCATGTCGCGACAGATGTCGTCAACCTTAGCGCCAGCTTCATGCTGTTTAATCGCCTTGATGATTTGCTCTTCCGTGTATCGCTTTTTCATTTTGAGATCTCCATTAGTTCTAGTGTATTAGAAATCTCATCAAAGTCATGGTGTTAATTTAGGGGGAAAGGTCAGGGGTAGCGTCCACACGAAAATACGAACTACAAATAGAATTTCAACACGCTGATGAAACTGGCGTGCAATGGATTTCAGTGGCGAAAACATTGCTTTCGCTCTCAAGACGTTGAACACTATCCGTGTGTTTCCTCGCTAAAAGAATGATGAGTATGTCCTTACCTCCTTGCCCGAATTGTCAATCTGAATACGTTTATCAAGACCAATCCCATTTAGTGTGTCCGGAATGCGCTTATGAGTGGAATCCTGATGAGGTTCAGGGTGAGCCACAAGTCAAAGATGCGAACGGAACGCTGCTCAGTGAGGGCGATAAAGTGACGTTGGCAAAAGATCTTAAGGTGAAAGGCAGTTCGCTAGTATTGAAAATTGGCACTAAAGCGCTCATTCGTCGCATCACAGAAGGTAAAGATCACCAGTTGGACTGCAAAGTCGATGGGGCCGGTGACATGGTGATTACGGCGCAGTTTGTGAAAAAGGTGCAGTAGCACACCCTTTGGCATTGCCATTGAGTGTGCGTTTTACTCGCGTTTCTAATGTGCGTTGCCTAAGTCCACTACTGAGGTGAGCTGTCGAGGCTACTGGCGACATCATCCAGCATGATCTCGGTCGCATGAACGCCTCCATAAGTGAGATACCACGCAACAGGATCGATGTAGACAATGCGCTTCGCTTTGGCTGCGGGAGTGTGCGCGATAAGCGGATTGTCAAAGAGTTGCTGCGCGGCGCCGTGGGCCTTGCCAGTCGCTTGCTCTCGGTCGAGCACAAACAGCGTTGATGGTTTGGCGTCGGCGATGTATTCAAACGAAATCAGTTTACCGTGCGGGCCTGTCTCGCTAGCCACTGTTTGGCTCGATGCGGGCAAAAATCCGAACTCTTCAAAGATGATGGAAAAGCGACTTTGTGGCTCGAAGGTCGAGATTTTTTTGCCACTGCTCATGACCATCATCGCGTCACGTTTCTCAGCGCGAACCGCAGACTGGATTGCGTTAATGCGCTGCTCGGTCTCTTCAATCTTCGGTGCCATTTTATCTTCTTTGCCGACCAACGTCGCGATATCACGCCAGTTCAGTTGGGTATCGTGCCAATATTGTCCATTGGTCGTGGACAGCATGAGCGTCGGTGCGACCTCGTTGAGATCATCATAAATGCGCATCATGCGTTCATCGGCAATGATCAAGTCGGGTTTTAAGGTAAAGAGGGTTTCAAAATCGGGCTCAAACAGAGAGCCAACGTTGGTGACCGTCTCACCGTAGTGGGCCAAGTAGCTCGGCATCAGCATATGCACAGCGCCGACTGGCGTGACTTCGAGGAAGTCGAGCGTGTCGAGGGCGCTATGTGTCAACACGACAACCCGTTGTGCCGGCTTATCGAGTTCGATGTGGCCTTTGATATGCGAGACATCAATTGAGGCCGCATGTGCCGTGCAGGCCATCACGGCCAGCGTGAATTGAAATAATAGACGTGTAAACATGTGCATTACTCCGAAGTAGGTTGAGTCCATTGAATAGCAAACTGATCGCCGCGATAGGCAAACATCTCCAGGTGCGAGGTGAGCACTTGCTTGACGGCGCTGAGCGCCTCGGGGGTTTGTGCTGCGCAGTGAATATCTAAACCGTCGGGTTTGCTGAGGGTGAGTGTGCACACCCCATAGGGAAAATAAGCGACGCCTTGGCGCTCGTTATACTCAACCTCAATCTTGCGACTGAAATGTCGACATAAAGTGGTGAGGTAGCGCGCGCAGTGCTCAGAATGAATCTGAGTATGAACCTGGCAATCGTTAGGGGAGGGTTGGTTGGATTCCATAGCAATGTGCGCCTTAGGCTAAAGGCCCAAGGCGCGTCTCCTTATCATTAGAATTCGTAAGAGGCGGACAGTTTGTAGTTGCGCCCGGGTTCTAGATCATCCAAGGTAGCGCCACGTGCAGCACCAGAGCGTGAGGCGTGCGAGGTGTAGGCTTCATCGAAAATGTTGTCGATACCAAAGGTGACCTGCAAGCGATCCAGTTGGCTAGGGCGCCATTGAGCATAGAGATCGTGCGTGTTATACGCTTCTTTAACCGGCTGATCCTCTTGAACATTATCTTCTTCCAGCACGATGATGGATGTCCAACCGACGGTGGTATCAATCGCTGCAAACTCATAGTCGATACCGAGCGAAATTGAGTCACCGACGTCCATACTGCGTCCGTTCGCTGCAATCAGTGGGCCGCCTGTGGATTGGTTGGTGGTGTCACTGCGAGCGTAGGATGCTCGCGCACTCAGAGCCTGATAGCTGTAGGCTGCGCTGAGCTCAAAGCCTTTGATCTCCGCATCGCCAATGTTCTCAATCAAGTAACTGCCATCATCTTGGTAGGATTCACCGATGTAGTCGTCAATCTCGTTTTGGAACAGCGTTAGGTTCGCACTGATGGCATGCTGGTCAAAGCGTTGGAAGTAGCGAGCGCCCACTTCGCTTGAGAGGCCAGTTTCTGCGTTAATATCGTCAGCGAGATAGGCGACATCTTGATAGGCGATAAAGGTTTCAAGCAGCTCCGGGCCCTTAAATAGAGTGCGAGTGCTGGCAAAGAGCGTCCATTGCTCGGTGATATCCCAATCGGCGCCAAGCGCCCAAGTCCACTCGTTAAATGTGTCCTTACTGGTTTCGGCATCACGGATGTAGTGGTCATAACGCAGGCCCGCTGTCAGTGCGAAACTTGGCGAGAGCTGAATTCTGTCTTCGAGATAGCCCGCGCTGCTTTTCGCATGCTCTTGCATAAATGGCGTACCCCCATAGGCGCTTTCACTGGTTTTATCCATGTATTCAAGCCCATAGGTGAAGCGATGCGCACGCTCAGCCAACATCAAGTCAGATTGGAACTGAGCGGTGGCGCCCAAGTTTTGGTTTTTCGCGGTGTTCTGGGCGTGTCGGTTGGCTGGCCAGCGACCAGTAATTGCTGACTCGTCACGATCGATTTGTGTGGTACTGGAATAGAGCGTGACTTTACCTTGATGATTGTCACCCCGCAGTTCATAGGAGCCCGTAAAGGTGTCGCGGTCATACTGAGTCGGGATTAAGTCTTCACCAGAGAGCTCGGTGTTGGCACTGCCACCCATATCTGGTCTTGGGCTGTAGTCGCCCTCATCACGGTAGAGGTCATAGCTGAGCTGAAAACGATGCAGATAAGAAGGCTCATAACCCAGTTTGAACAGCATATTGCCGACATCGCCGGCTGCGCCATAGGTGGTGTCACCATTGCCGTCTTTAAAGTCATCACGTTCGACGTAGTTCGCGTACACCATCGCATCAACATTATCGTTCAAGAGACCATATGCGGTGACAGAGCCTTGACGACTGTCGTTGCTCGCGACACCACCATACACACGGACGCCAAAGCTTTCGTTGTAACGCAGCAGGTCTCGAGCGTCTTTCGTCTCAAAATAGACCGCACCACCAAGGCCTGATTGGGTGACGGAGTTGTTGCCCACTTGGATGTCGACCGCTTTAAGGATATCTGGGTTGAGTGTGAGGTTGCCGATATGGTGGAACATATTGGCGTGCTGCGATGCGCCATCGAGGCGGATGTCTAAGTCCGTTTCCCCGAGGCTACGAATGGTAATGCGTTGGTTAACGGAATGAGTACCGCCGACATCGACGCCGGGTACACTGCGCAGTAGATCCGACATGTGATCCGCTTGCTTAATGGAGATGTCTTGATCGCCCAAGAACTCAGAGCTGCTCGAAACTTGAGTGCCCCAGACTGTGAGCGTTTCATCGCTCGTGTTGTCGCTTTGGGTCTTGGCATAGGCACCGCCGCTGAGTGTGACCGCAATGGTCAAGGCTAGAGTCGATACCGAAACGATCGGTTGGTGATGTGAGTTCATGAACTCCCTCTTATGTATTGTAAATGATAATTAATATCATTAATGTTATGCTACACCGCTAGTACATGAACAGCTTTTATGATTATGCAAAATCGCCAACTTGTTATGAGGAAAGTTATGCATTCAAAACAGATCACCCCGTCACTGTTTCGCATGGAAATGGCGGACGGGATTAACGTCTTTGGCGGCGGGCAGAGGAGTCAGCAAGAGAGCCTAGTGATCGCCCCTGCGACGCCATCGGTGATCTTTACCGTGCTGTTAGATGGAGATTTAGAGTTTGGTTATGACCAGCTTGAATGTACGCTTAGTGCGCAACCCCAGGCGCAAGTGATGGCCGTCAATCTCGTTCACCCTGCCAGTTTTTGGCGAAGTGTAGAGAAAGATCAGTGGGTCGAGAAAATTCACCTTGTGTTGCCGCGAACTTGGTTTGAAACAAAACCGCTTGAAGGCGGCGCTTTTCGTACTTTTCACTCCGCTCACCTCGCCAGTGCTTGTTTTGATTTGCCGAGTGAGGCCGCTAAGGAAATACAGAGACTGCTTCGCACGCCGCCCCCCGAGACGATTGCCAAACGCATCGAACTGGAAAGCAACATCCATCAGCTGCTTCTCCAATTGATGAACCAGCTGTGTGCGTGCGAGGTGACTCATGCGCCTCATCCTAGCGCGCGCCAAGACGTCGAGATGGCGGAGATTGTTGCCTTTATTGAAACCCATTTAACGCAGGCGCTGACTTTAGAGGCCATCGCTGAGTTTGCGCACATGAGCGTTTCGTCGCTGCAGCGGCTGTTCAAAGATCACATGAACATGACCGCTGCTCACTATGTACGGCGCAGAAAGCTGAATGATGCCAGAGTGAAACTGGCGACCGGTTGCATGACGGTCAGCGAAGCCGCTTACAGTTATGGTTATCGTCACCCCTCCAACTTCTCTCTCGCGTTCAAAAAACAGTTTGGTTACTCACCAAATCGAGTGGGTGAAAACGCAAGTCTTGAGCACAAGGAGCCAAGGGCAAAGCGAGTGTTTACTTCTGAATGCCCAACGTAGCCCATTGTTTGAACGGGCTACGTTGGATCAGTGTTAAAACCATAACCCAGTGGGCAGTCTGAGTAAAAGTACATCGCGCATCAGCAGATAAAACATCACCACGATAACAAATGAAGCGGTGAGGTGTTTACTCATAGAGCAGGTTTCTATTTTATCGAAGTTCGCGATCAACATAATGGCAACAAAAGCGAGTAACGAGGATAGCCCAAAACCAAGCGTGGTCATCAAGAGCGTCCAGAGGGCCATAATGGCAATCAGAGCGCTTTGTCGCATAGTCGGGCTTATATTTAGCGAAGACCAATTGACCGTATCGCTAGCGCGCCATACTTTACCGATGAGTAATACTGCCAAGACCATCATGGCGACCACAATATAAGTGGGAAATACTGCGCCTAGTTTAGACATGCTCTGCGTTTGATTGAGCAGCAGGCTACCTATGACGATGAGCAGTGCACCGATCGCTATGGTCGAGCCTTTGTGATCTCTTGGCGTGTCAGAGGGAGCAAAGTTGTGCTTTTTTGCTGCCCAGAGCGGGAACACAAGCGCAATGATTGCACATATAATGATGCCAATAGAGATGGGGCGAGCAAAAAACATCTCGAAGACTTTACCTTGCGCCGAGCCTATCAAATAGGCCTGAACAAACCCTTGTTCTGCGATCTTTCCTAGCACTAAGCCAAGTACAATTGGCGAAGCACTGAAGCCAAATTTACCTAAGAACCACGCAAACACACCCAGTATGAACATCATAAAGGTGTCATGAGGGTTGCTGTGAATCGCATAACTCCCAATAACGGTTAAGAACGCGACGGTGGGGACCAACAACTGTTTTGGCGTTTTGGCAATCGAACGATAGGCATATTTTCCAAGAATTAAACCGACGGGCAGCATCAATAGCGTTGCGATGATCAAACCGTAGATAAAGGTGTAGACAATGCTGCCTTGTTCAGTGAACAGTGATGGACCGGTCTTAATGCCTTGGACGAGCAAAGCCCCAAGTATGATCGCATCAGGTGGCGTACCAGGAATGCCAAGCACCAATGTCGGGATAAAACCACCGCCAACGGTCGCGTTATTGGCAGATTCGGTCGCGACGATACCATCTGATGCGCCTTCCCCAAATTTTTGATCTTTCTTCGCATTGCGGCGAGCTTCTGTATACGCCACTAATCCCGCAATAGAACCACCTGCACCGGGTAGGATTCCGACGACGGTGCCGATAATGGAGCTTCGCATCAGATTGAATTTACTATTTTTGATCAGAGAAAAGGCGCGTGACAGCGACGATTTCCCTGATACCTCAGCAAAATCTAGATGAGGGGTTTTGCTCGCGACTAGGTCGATGATCACGGGAACACAATACAATCCAATGATTGCAGAGGTAATATCAATTCCGCCGAGCAGTGAGACCTGATCAAAGGTATAGCGGACGTCACCACCGACTACCGCCACGCCAACCGTGGAAAGCAATAAACCGATGCAAGCGCCGATCAAGCCTTTGAGAGTGTTGCCCACCGAAAGAGACGATATGAGTGTCAGACCAAAAACCGCCATCCAGAAATATTCTGATGGACCAAAGGCCAAGGCAACTTGAGCGAGTGGTGGTGCCAGCATCAATAAGGCAAGACCCCCCACGATACCACCTCCTACTGAAGCGAACGTTGCCAGAGAAATGGCAAGGGCCCCTTCACCTTTCTTCGCCATTGGATAGCCATCGAACGTCGTCGCGATGGCAGAAGGGGTGCCTGGAGTATTAACCAAAATTGCTGCAAACGCCCCACCATAGATAGCCCCGGTGTAAATTGCACCGAGGACAATCAAGCCCGAAGCGGGGCCCATCACATAGGTAAAAGGGACGAGAACTGCCACCGCCATGGTGGCAGACAATCCTGGCATTGCTCCGATTACTGTGCCGGCTACGACACCAACCAGTGCGAGTAATAGGTTGATCGGTGTGAGTGCATCAAGTAAATAACTAAGCAATTCCATCGTGAACCCCTATTTCACTAGCCCAAGCAGTTTTGCTACTTCTTGGTTTTCAGCTTTGTTTTTTTCAATAAATGCCTCCATCTCTTGATAAGGGATGTCGGTGAGCACAAATCCGTTGCTCTCCATTTTTTCCACAAAATCAGGATCTTTATTGATATCGCCGATAATTCGAGAGAGCTCCACACGAATGGCCTCCGGGGTCGATTTCGGTACAGCGACGCCGCGGTATGCCCCTCCCACTAGATCGATGCCTAGCTCCTTGAACGTTGGGACATCTGGAAACGCCGCGAGACGCTCTTCTGCGGAGACTGCGAGCATGCGCAGTTTGTCACCAGCATTTGCCCCGGATGTGGCGTAGTTGAAACCTGCGGTCACCTGACTACCCATTAGCGCTGTCATGGCAGGACCAATACCGCTAAATGGAACGTAGGTTGTTTTCACACCCACCTGCTTATCAAACGATACCTGACCAATATGATTGGCTGAGTTGGATCCTGAGCCTGCAAACGTGACCAGTCCTGGATTGGCTTTTGCGTAGTCGATCAGTTCAGGTAGGCTCTTGAATTGACTGTTTGCAGGGACGAAAATCGCGTTCGGAGTGTAATGAAAATAATAAATGGGCGTGAGGTCATCGGTCGTGTAGCCAGACTCCTTAACAATCGGCTGCATGATGGTGTGAGGGATATTTATCCCCATCACGGTATAGCCATCACCTTCCATACTGTTGAGCTGTGACCAAGCTACTGCGCCGCCCGCACCGGGTTGATATTGAATGACGGTTTTCACACCTGCGTGTTTTTCAAACACGGTCTGTTGAAAGCGTGCAGAAAGATCAGATTCGCCACCGGCGTTAAAGGGCAGAATATAATTAATGGGTTTGCTGGGGTAGTCATCGGCTGCAAACAAAGTGCCAGACAGCGATAGAGCACCGGCAGCTAGTGTTGTGAGCAATGGTTTAGTGATATAGCTTAACTTACTTGTTTTCATTGTTTCGTCCTCGTTATTGGTTCACTTAAGCGCGAAGTGGGTGACGATTTTTTATCGTTCTTATTTCGCGCCTTGATATTCTTTGTTCGATGAGCTCCTCTAAATGTGTGACGAGTTTTTAATGGTTTTGGATGTAGTCAATGACCGCATCGGTCACTTGCTTAGTGGTTGCTTTCCCACCAATGTCGGGTGTGCAAATCCCTTCGGAAGACACCGACTCTATGGCACTCATCACTAGGCGAGCGGCTTGATGTTCGCCTAAATGCTCGAGCATTTGGACTGCAGTCCAAAAGGTCGCGATAGGATTGGCAATTCCTTGTCCAGTGATGTCGAACGCAGAGCCATGGATCGGCTCAAACATTGAGGGATAAGGGCTATTTGGTGCGATGTTTGCTGTCGGAGCCACTCCTAAACTGCCTGCTAAGGCACCGGCAAGATCGGAAAGGATATCGGCGTGAAGGTTGGTGGCGACGATAGTATCGAGTGATTCAGGGTTAAGCGTCATTCTTACCGTCATTGCGTCCACTAGCATCTTGTCCCACGTGACATCAGGGAACTCTTTCGACACTTCCTCTGCAATTTCGTCCCACATCACCATCCCGTGGCGTTGAGCATTAGACTTGGTGACCACGGTCAGGAGCTTACGTGGACGTTGCTGCGCAATCTCAAATGCATATCGCATGATTCTGGTTACGCCTGCACGGGTAAAGATCGACACTTCCGTTCCTACTTCTTCTGGAAAACCTTTGTGCGCGCGTCCGCCGTGACCTGAGTATTCGCCTTCCGAGTTCTCTCGGACGATGACCCAATCTAGGTCGCCTTTGGTTCTTCCCTTGAGGGGGGATGGGATTCCTGGGATGATTTTGGTTGGGCGAACATTGGCGTATTGGTCAAAACCTTGGCAAATCTGCAGTCTTAAGCCCCACAAGGTAATGTGATCGGGGATGTCAGGATCGCCCACCGCGCCAAAGTAAATCGCATCGAACCCTTTTAGTGTGTCTAAGCCATCTTTGGGCATCATTTCGCCGTGTTGGCGGTAGTAGTCCGAGCCCCAGTCAAAGTGTTTGAACTCAAATTTGAGCTCCGGGAATCTGTTCGCTAGTGACTTAAGTACTTGAACCCCTGCTGAAATGACCTCCATTCCAATGCCATCAGCCGGAATGGTCGCGATTTTGTATGTTGACATAATGGTTACCTTCTTACTTGTTAGATTTTGATTATGAGATGTAAATAAATTGTTATCACTGGCGTTCTATTATATAAATTAACGATATAATCAGGAGGTAAGATGAAGACGGAACAGCTTAGGTGTTTTATCGCCGCCGCCGACACTCTACATTTTGGGCGCGCTGCACAAAGTTTGAACATGCTACCCGCCGCGTTTGGGCGACAGATTAAGTTGCTCGAACAATCTCTGGGGCTCGTACTGTTTAATCGTTCGACGAGAAGCGTGGAGCTGACGTTGATTGGTCAGCAGTTCTATTTTGATGCGTGTCATCTCATTGATCAGATAGATGCGGTAGAAAATCGGTACAAAAACTTGCGGATTGGTTCGCCTCACACATTGCGCGTCGGGGCAATTGACAGCGCCGCGATTGGGTTGCTGCCGAAATTGATTCTTAAATACAAGCGCTCTCATACGAACGCATCGATTCGTATCATCGAGGATAAAACTAAGCGCCTGATTCCAAAACTACTCTCAGGCGCGATTGATTTGGCGCTCATCCGACCGCCGGACAGTCTGAGTGAACGCATTGAAATCGAGCCTATTTGCCATGAATCACTGCGCTTGGCACTGCCAGACTCTCATCCATTAGCGACGCTCGATCGTGTCACCATCGACTTGATCGCGGATTTTCCGATGATCGTACCGAACCGCAAAGACAGACCTCATAGCTACGACCTGACTTTTAAGTTGTTTCAGGCCGCAGGCTTTCAGCCAAGGATTTCACAAGTGGCCAATGAAAAGCAGACGATTTTGAATTTGGTTGCTCAGGAAATGGGGTTAGCCATTGTGCCTTCTTGGTCAACCGGTGTCGCCCCATCGAATGTGTGTTTTAGGGAGATAGAGGGACACAGCCATATCGGTTTACCTTTGGCCGCAGCTTGGCTTAAAGGGTGCTCCGATTCTGTTAGGCAGGGATTGGTGGAAATGTTGAAACACTCACCAGAGCTGATCGACCAGTAGCGTGTTTCTCTCGCGAAAAGAGCTCTTGATGGCTTATCGCAGTATATTGAACTGTAACTATTGTCGTTTTTAATATTATTGAGACAAATTAGAGCGGGAGTTCACAAATTGACCAGTTAGTGCTTTTGACCGAGTTAGGGCGGAAAAAAATAGACTAGAGTGATTACTAAATACCTCACAAAAATAGGCTAGGTTGAATGCTGAAAAGCTCGTTGTTCCGTTCTGCTGTCCGGGCGCCTCGCGCTCTGCATTGGTATCACTGGGTCGTGATTGTGTTTTCGCTTGCGTTGACGCTGACCGCTTGGCAAGTGACGCTCAAACAGAGTCATCAGAAATCAAAGGTTCAATTTCAACATCAAGCCAAACAATTGGTCGCCTTGGTCCAAGAGCGGATGGAGAAGTATGAGGAAGCGCTATGGGCCGGCGTCTCTGCACTGCACATGCTTGATAGACCGGCGAGCCGCGCGGATTGGAAAGTGTTTGCCGATGAGCTGCGCATCGAATCTCGGTTCCCGGGCATCAACGGGATTGGTGTGATTCATTACGTGCCAGAAGAGAAAGTACCGACGTATTTGTCTTGGCAGCGTGAGACGATGGCGACCTATGCCATGCATCCCACGCGCTCTGGCAAGGAGTATTGGCCTATCACTTACATCGAGCCTCAGCAAGACAATCTCAAAGCGGTGGGTCTAGACATGGCGCATGAAACCAATCGTTACAGTGCGGCTCAGCGGGCAAAATCTAGCGGTCAGGCCAGCATCACCGGGCCGATTGTTTTGGTACAAGATTCTCAGCGCACGCCAGGCTTTCTTTTTTATGCCCCGTGGTATCGCCAAGGTATGGAAAACAATCAATATGGTGAAAGTGGCGGCGATTTTCAGGGTTTAGTCTACGCGCCTTTTGTGGTCTACAAATTGATGGATGGTACGCTCGACAGAAGTACACGTTTAGTGAATTTCAGCATCTATGATGGCGACACGGAGCTCTACAGTGAACTCAATGATAGCAACCGTCATTACGATGCTGATCCGACGTTTTCTGAGCAAATCAGTTTGGATTTGTATGGGCGTACTTGGGTGTTTCATGTTCAGTCCTCGCTGCTATTTAAAGAGCAGCAAAGCCTGAGTCAACCCGCGCTGATCTTAGTGTTTGGTCTATTGGTTGATGTTCTGCTACTGGTCATTTTCTTGATGCTCAGTCGTGAGAAAGAGCGTGCTCAGCAGTACGCGGATCAAGTCACCCATGATTTGCAGCGGCGCACTCAAACCTTAGAGCAAGTGACGGCCGATTTAGAGAAGCGCAACCACGCGCTCGAAGAGGCCAACCACGAACTGGATCAGTTCGCTTACGTCGCCTCCCATGATTTAAAAGCGCCTTTGCGTGGCATATCCCAGTTGGTTACTTGGACCATTGATGACCTGAAACCCCATCTCACTGAGCAAACAGAGCAGTATGCCGCCTTATTGCAAAATCGAGTCAGTCGTTTGGAGCGCTTGCTGGATGATCTGCTGCTTTATTCGCGTGTAGGCAGGAAACAGTGGAGCTTAGATCTGTTTCATGTTGGGAATAAGATTGAAGAGATTTTTGAGCTGCTTAGCCCACCGCCAGGGATCACCTTAGAGTATGACGATCAGTTGGGTGAGATCTCCACCTTAGTCACGCCGCTTGAAATGGTACTGAGAAACCTGATTGGTAATGCGATTAAGCATCATGACAAGGAGAATGGTTTGATTCGCGTGACCGCTACGGAAATTGATGACCGTTATGTGTTTACCGTGCAAGACGACGGGCCAGGCATCCCTGAGGCCTATCAAGAGAAAGTGTTTGAACTTTTCCACACTCTGCAACCAAGAGACAAAGTAGAAGGCAGTGGCCTTGGCCTGTCGATTATTAAGAAAACGCTGGATCTTTATGGTTGCGACTATCGATTAGAAAACAACCTTGAACAGGGCTGCACGTTCCGTTTTAGTTGGCCTAAACAGCCGTACTTTGCCGCGCTAACCATCGAGCGCGCCAATCCAACCGTTACTCCATAAGGATGGGATTTAACTGATGAAAATCTTGATTATTGACGACGATACCATCGATAGAATTGCCGCGATTCGGACTTTGCGCGATACCGATTTACTTATCCAGGTGATCGACGAAGCAACGACGGCCCATGAAGGGCTCAAGATGGCGCTCGCCAATAAATATGATGTGATTTTGCTCGACTATCAGCTTCCACCTTCAAATGGCATTGAAGTGCTGATGCAATTGAGGAGCGTGAGCGATTTTTCTACCTCGATTGTGATGCTCAGCCACAGCAATGATGAGGAGTTGGCGCTGTCGTGCATTGAAGTGGGTGCGCAAGACTTCATCATGAAAAAAGAGATCACCGCGTCGCGATTACGTCGCGCTATCGTGATTGCCACCGAACGCTACTACCTCGAGCAGCAGATTCAAGCCAAACACACCGAGCTCAAACGTATGGCAGAAGAGGACAGTTTGACTGGGCTGAGTAATCGTTACTTTTTTGATGAAACCTTAAAAAAAGCACTATTGATTGCTTCTCGCTCGAAAAAGCCATTAATGCTCCTGTTGATTGATCTCGATAAGTTCAAAGACATCAATGATAGCCTTGGCCACGTTGTCGGTGATGCGGTCCTTAGGCATGTGGCTCAGCGTCTCTCCCATTGCTCACGAAAAAGTGATTACTTGTGCCGCATCGGTGGCGACGAGTTTGCCATTATTATCCAAAACCTTGAGATGAAAAATCACGTCCACTTATTGGTCCAGCGCCTGCTTAAAGCGTTTGAAGAGCCGATCATAGTGGAGAGCCATAGCATTGATATGACCATCAGTATTGGCATCGCTTCCGCGCCAGAGTGTGCCACTAACTCCGTAGAATTAACCAAGTGTGCCGACATCGCCTTGTACCGAGCCAAAGATCAAGGTCGAAATCAAGCGCAGTATTACTCGAAAGCGTTTCACAACTTGATTGAAAAGCGCATACGCATTGAAAACGATCTTAAACGCGCGATTCAAAATGATGAGTTTGAACTCTACTTTCAGCCTCAGTTTGACCGCAACGCCAACTTAGTGGGAGCAGAGGCACTGCTGCGCTGGAATCACAAAAAGCTGGGTATTGTGTCACCTACCGACTTCATTCCGATCGCGGAGGAGTCTCATTTGATGATCGAAATTGGTCATTGGGTATTTCGCGCTGCGTTTGATCAACTCAAAATTTGGAAAGAGCAATTTGCACGCTTTAGCGCCTCGTTTGTTGTGGCCATTAATGTCTCACCCAAGCAGTTGACGGAGCTGAGTTTAAAAACGCAGCTTGAAGAGTACCTTTCATTTTATGAAGTCTCTCCGAGTCAGGTGGAGTTGGAGATCACTGAAAACTGCTTGGTCGCAGAAGGCGCCTCAACTGAGATGCTGCAACAGCTGAGTGGGCTGGGGTTCAAAATAGCGGTGGACGATTTTGGTACTGGCTACTCGTCGCTCTCACATCTCAAAGAGTACCCGATTGACATCATTAAGATCGACAAATCGTTTATGGCGAACGTTGAAGAGAAAAGCGCTCAGCAACTCTTTACGGCCATCTGTCTGTTTGCGACCAGTCTAGAGTACGATACCGTGGCTGAAGGTATAGAAACCGAGTACCAAAGCACCCTTTGTCAGGGAGTCGGGGTGGCGCGTCATCAGGGCTATTTTTACTCGCAGCCATTGCCTGTTGACGAGTTTGAGAAGAAGTATTTTGGCTAGAGCGCAGCGCTGATTAGTTCACCACGCTCTAGTTGAATCATCGCTTAATCGCGGTCAACCGCAAACGGAGACCATGCTTGACGTGTCGGCATCACTTCAAGGCGGTTAATGTTGATGTGATCGGGCAGCGTCGCCACGTAGAACATCTGTTCGGCAATGTCTTGCGCGGTGAGTGGGGTAGTGCTGTTGTAGAGCTTATCGGACGCCGCTTGATCGCCTTTGGTGCGTACCAAAGTGAACTCGGTTTCTGCCATGCCTGGCGCAATGTCAGTCACACGTACACCGGTGCCGAGCAAATCACAGCGCAAGTTGTAGCTAAATTGTTGAACAAACGCCTTGGTTGCCCCATAGACGTGGCTACCTGGGTAGGGCCATTGTCCGGCGATAGATCCCACATTAATGATGGTGCTGCCGGCGCCAGATTGGATCAAAGTCGGCAGTAGTGCGTGCGTCACATTCACCAATCCTGTGACGTTGGTGTCAATCATGGTTTTCCAGTCATCAAGCTCGACGTCTTGCGCCGCTTGCGGAGCCAAGGCCAGACCGGCATTGTTGATGAGCAGTCGCACGGCGGCAAATTCGCTTGGCAGTTCTGCCACGGCTTGTTTCACCGCGTCTGAATCACGAACGTCAAGTTGAATGATGTGCACAGGCACATTGAGTTCGGCTTTCAGTGCCTCTAAACGCTCGAGGCGGCGACCAGAGAGCACCAATGACCAACCCGCTTGTGCAAAACGCTCTGCCGCGGCTCGGCCAAATCCAGATGTCGCACCAGTGATAAACGCCACTTTTTTCATTCTTTATTCCTTTTGATTGCCAGACTGAACTCGGAGCATAGCATGTTTTCGTTACTGAGGATGAATGCACAATCTTATCCTGCTTGCCGTTACGGTTTTGGTCTGGATGGGTGCGTTCGGCTGAACTACCTGACTGATATGCATCAAGTTTTCTTTTTTTGGGGTTAAGGTCAGGCCAAAATGGTGAGAGGAGAGAATCGATTGCACTAATATACAGCGCAAAAAATGACCACTCTTGCACAATTAAGAAGCGGATTATAATAAAATTAATATAATTCAATGAGTTAAAATTAAATTGTTGAACGAGTTTTATTGGCACCCTTTTTGGATTGGTTGGATATAGATACCGACAGGTTGAATAACCATTCATCTATAAGGAGATAGCCACTATGAACATGACGTTCAAACTGAAACTGGCCGCTTTGGGCACCACACTCGCACTGAGCTCGTCTTTGGCATACGCAGAAGAGACGATCAAAGTCGGTGTGCTCCACTCGTTGTCCGGGACGATGGCGATCAGTGAAACCACACTGAAAGATACCGTGCTGATGTTGGTCGATGAGCAGAACAAAAAAGGCGGTTTGCTAGGTAAAAAACTCGAAGCCGTGGTGGTGGACCCTGCGTCCAACTGGCCATTGTTTGCAGAGAAAGCGCGCGAATTGATCGAGAAAGAAAAAGTCGACGTGGTGTTTGGTGGTTGGACGTCGGTATCACGCAAATCCATGTTGCCTGTGTTTGAAGAGCTCAACAGTATCTTGTTCTACCCGGTTCAATATGAAGGGGAAGAGTCGTCGAAAAACGTCTTCTACACTGGCGCTGCGCCAAATCAGCAGGCGATCCCTGCGGTTGATTACCTCATGAATGAACTCGGCGTTGAACGCTGGGTATTGGCGGGCACTGACTACGTCTATCCGCGCACTACCAATAAGATCTTGGAAGCGTACCTCAAAGCCAAAGGGGTGGGTGAGTCTGACATCATGATCAACTACACGCCGTTTGGTCACTCTGACTGGCAGTCAATTGTCTCTGACATCAAGAAATTTGGCGCAGAAGGGAAGAAAACCGCGGTGGTCTCGACCATCAATGGTGATGCGAACGTGCCTTTCTACAAAGAGCTTGGGGCGCAAGGCGTCTCATCGGAAGACATTCCCGTGGTGGCGTTCTCTGTGGGTGAAGAAGAGCTTTCGGGTATGGATACCTCACCACTGGTGGGCCACCTTGCCGCTTGGAACTACTTTATGAGTGTCGATACAGACAGCAACGCAGAGTTTGTCGAAACATGGCAAGCGTTCATCGGCAGTGAAGAGCGTGTCACGAATGACCCAATGGAAGCGCACTACATCGGCTTTAACATGTGGGCGCAAGCGGTGACGAACGCAGGTACGACCGACGCACAAGCCGTTCAAGATGCATTGATTGGTGTCTCTGTACCTAACCTCTCAGGGGGGTACTCGACCATGATGCCTAACCACCACATCACCAAACCGGTTTTAATTGGTGAAATCCAAGATGACGGTCAGTTCGATGTGGTGTGGGAAACAACAGGTTTAGTCGCTGGTGATGCTTGGTCTGACTACCTTCCTGAGTCGGCGAAACTGTTCTCAAGCTGGTCGAAACCTTTCTCTTGCGGCGCGTTTAACGTCGAAACCAAGCAGTGTTCAGGTTCTAATTAATCTCCACGATTGGCGCCCGGCTTTTACGTGGAAGCTGGGCGTCTTTTTTCTGTTGAGACCCTTTCCTTTTCACCCACGCAAGGACAGACATCATGAGGCCAAGGAGTGCGCCGATTATCAAGTTTATGTGGATCAGTCTATTGAGCCTGATCGGGTTGAATCTCGCCAATGCACAAAGTCAGGAAGACTTTGCCAGCATACTCAATGGCAAGAACAATCAAGCGAAAGAGCAAGCCATGACTTGGCTGGTGGAGACGCAACCAGTGGAGGTAGCGAAGCCTATTTTGACCGCCTGGCTAGAAGGCGATCTCTACAGCTTAAAAGCCAACAAGCAAGATCTTTACATCGCGCCTGAGCTCAAAGCACAACAAACCGCCACTCAGGTTTGGACGGGCGAGACACTCATTATTGAAAGTAAACGTCAGTTTAGCAAAGTGCGGGTGAATAACGCGTTGCGTGGTCTGATTCGCGCTGAAATCGCCTCACTGGGCCTAAGTAGTGATGATGAAGCGGTGCGACTTGCGGCGGTGACGGCGCTGGTGGGCAATACAGAGCCCAGCGTGGTAGCTAAGTTTCAAAAGCGTCTGGTGAGCGAAACCTCGCCCGCTGTGATTGAGCAATTGCATCTGGCGTTGGCGGTGGACAGTGCCCTCAATGCGAGTGATCCGGGCCAAGTGGCGGCGATTGCGCTGCTGTCGGATTACAAACAGCCAGTGGTGGTGCAAACCCTCAATGCAGTGTTAAGCCGTGAGCAAGATGAGGAAGTGATTGAGGCGGCGCAAAAGGCCCTCGACCGCTACCAACAGAGCCAGCGTTTGTATTCGGGGGTGGAGACCCTTTTCTTTGGTCTTAGTTTAGGTTCGGTATTGGTGTTGGCCGGCATTGGCTTGGCGATCACCTTTGGTGTGATGGGCGTGATCAACATGGCGCACGGTGAGCTTATCATGCTTGGCGCTTACACCACTTACGTTATGCAGCAATTGATGCCCAATCACATTGGGTTGGCGTTGATACTTTCTATCCCGGCGGCGTTTGTCGTCTCTGGGTTGGTGGGCGTTGCGATTGAACGCAGTGTGATTCGCCATTTGTACGGACGACCGCTGGAAACCTTACTGGCGACGTTTGGTCTCAGCCTGATTCTGCAACAAGCGGTGCGCTCGGTATTTTCGCCGCTTAACCGCTCAGTCAGCACGCCGGATTGGATGTCCGGTGCACTCAGCATCAACCCCATGCTCTCTCTCACCTATAACCGCTTGTACATCATCCTATTTTGCGCATGCGTGTTCATTGGTTTGGTGATGGTCTTGAAAAAAACACCTTTGGGTCTGCAAGTGCGCGCGGTGTCGCAAAATCGAGCGATGGCTCGTGCGATGGGGATCCGCTCAGAGCGTGTCGATGCCATGACGTTCGGCTTAGGTTCCGGGGTTGCCGGTATTGCAGGTGTTGCGCTGTCTCAACTCACCAACGTGGGGCCCAATATGGGACAAGCCTACATCATCGACTCCTTCATGGTGGTGGTATTTGGCGGCGTTGGCAATCTGTGGGGCACCTTAGTGGCGGGGCTCGGCCTTGGGCTGTTTAACAAAATATTGGAGCCTTGGGCTGGCGCGGTACTGGCGAAGATCTTGGTGCTGGTGTTTATCATCCTATTTATTCAAAAACGTCCTCGTGGGCTCTTCCCACAACGTGGCCGAGCGGCAGAAGGTTAAGGAGTTCACATGAGTCAATCTATTCAGTCACGCTCGGTAGTGCTGTCGGCGATGCGAGGCGACAAAGGTGGCCAAGTGACCGTGGCGCTCATTCTGTTGGCGGTGGTGTTAGTGCCCTTGGCCAATACCTTGCTGCCCGTCGGTCATCTCTTTCATGTCGAGACATTCACGCTCTCTCTGATGGGTAAGTATCTCAGCTATGCCATGCTCGCCTTAGCGGTGGATCTGGTGTGGGGCTACCTCGGCATTTTGAGTTTGGGCCACGGCGCCTTTTTTGCTCTTGGCGGCTATGCGATGGGCATGTATTTGATGCGTCAAATTGGCGATCGTGGTGTGTACGGGAATCCGATTCTGCCGGATTTTATGGTGTTTCTAAATTGGCAAGAGCTGCCGTGGTTCTGGCTTGGTTTTGATCAGTTTTGGTTCGCGTGTGTGATGGTGGTGTTAGTGCCGGGGGCGCTGGCTTACCTGTTTGGTTATTTGGCGTTTCGGTCTCGCGTGTCGGGGGTCTATTTGTCGATCATCACCCAAGCGCTGACCTATGCCCTGATGTTGGCATTTTTTCGCAACGAAATGGGCTTTGGCGGCAACAACGGCCTCACGGATTTTAAAGACATACTTGGTTACAGCTTGCAGCAAGACAGCACGCGCATCGTGTTGTTTATGGCCACCGGTCTGATGCTGGCCCTGAGCTACTGGGTGTGCCGCACTGTGGTGGCCAGCCGCCTTGGTCGCGTGGCGTTGGCGATTCGCGACACCGAATCCCGCACTCGATTTATGGGTTATGACGTCGATGGTATCAAGCTGTGGGTGTTTGTCCTTTCTGCGGTGATCGCGGGCATTGCGGGGGCGCTTTATGTCCCGCAAGTGGGCATCATTAATCCCGGGGAATTTGCGCCGCTCAACTCGATTGAAGTGGTGGTCTGGGTAGCGTTAGGCGGCCGCGCTACCTTGTTCGGCGCGATTGTTGGTGCTTTGGTGATCAACTATGCCAAAAGCTGGTTCACCGTTGAGTTCCCAGAGGTGTGGCTCTTCGCCCTCGGGGGCATGTTCGTGCTCTCGACTATGTACTTCCCGAAAGGGTTGATGGGGTTTGTCAGCGACAAGCTCGCGAGGGGCGACACGCCCAAGCGTCGTAGTGCAAGCGATGAGGAAAGAGATAAGAGCAAAGAGGTGACGGCATGAACATGACCCAAACAACATTGACCGATTCGGTCAAGCAACTGACCCGTCGTGATGAAGTTTTTTCGTTTCTCAAGCCCGATACCCACCCGTTGATTGATACGCGGCACAACATTTTGCTCTATGTTGAAGGCGTCAACAAAAGCTTTGACGGCTTTAAAGCCATCAACGACTTGAACTTGTACATCAAAGAGGGCGAGCTACGCTGCATCATCGGCCCCAATGGTGCGGGAAAAACCACCATGATGGACATCATCACGGGCAAAACCAAACCCGACAGTGGGTCGGTGTGGCTTGGCTCTAACATCAACCTCCTGAAGATGAATGAGGCGCAAATTGCCAATGCCGGCATCGGACGTAAGTTCCAAAAGCCGACGGTGATTGAATGCTTAAGCGTGTGGGAGAACCTTGAGCTGGCGATGGCGGGCGTACGCTCTGTGTGGGGTACGTACATCGCGCAGCTATCAGGCGAGCAGAAAGACAAATTGGAGTCAGTGCTCACGCTGATTGATTTGCAAGACAGTGCAAGGCGACTCGCCGGTAACCTGTCGCATGGTCAAAAGCAGTGGCTTGAGATCGGTATGCTCTTGATGCAAAACCCGAAGCTGTTGCTCATCGATGAGCCGGTCGCGGGGATGACGCACCAAGAGATGGATCGCACCTCTGAGCTGCTTAACTCGCTCGCCGGGAAACACTCGGTCGTGGTCGTTGAGCACGATATGGATTTCGTCCGTTCAATTGCCAGCCATGTCACTGTGCTCCACCAGGGGCATGTGCTGGCAGAAGGGACGATGGACCACGTCCAGGCCCATCCGCAAGTCAAACAGGTCTATCTGGGAGAGTAGTATGTTGACCATCAATGGATTGAACCAATTCTATGGCGAAAGCCACACCCTGTGGGACTTGAATATGACGATCCCCAAAGGCAAATGTACCGTACTCATGGGGCGCAATGGGGTGGGGAAAACCACCTTATTGCAGTGCATTATGGGGCTGGTGAAGGTACAAAGTGGCGACATCAAACTGGGTGATCAGTCATTAATTAAACGTGACGCCGAAGACCGCCCGCGACTCGGTATCGGTTATGTGCCGCAAGGACGGCAAATCTTTCCGATGCTCACCGTGCAAGAGAACCTTGAAGTGGGATTGCCGATTCGCGCCAAAGGCGATCGCCAGATCCCAGAATTCATTTTCGAGCTGTTCCCGGTGCTTAAAGAGATGCTTCATCGCCGCGGTGGCGATCTGTCGGGAGGGCAGCAGCAGCAACTGGCGATTGGCCGTGCTCTGGTGGTCAACCCGAGTCTACTGATTTTGGATGAGCCCACGGAAGGCATCCAGCCCAATATAGTGCAAGAGATTGGCGACATCATCCGCATGCTCAATCAGCAATATGGTCTGACGGTATTGCTGGTGGAGCAAAAACTGCCTTTCGCCCGCAAAGTGGGTGATGAGTTTTGCATTTTGGATCGCGGCCGGCCGGTGGCCAATGGCCCCATGGAGGCGCTCAATGACGCGCTGATTAAGGAGTATCTCACCGTATGATGTGTGACCCTGCTGTGGCATTTGCCTTGAAGGATGCCAATGACAACGACAAACCCAGCCTTGAACAAAAACTCGATTCTGATACTCGCTCTGGCTGGAAAGCAAAACTGGCGCTGCTGTTTACCGACCGAGGAGATAAAACGGTGATCAAAGAGCGCCGGCAGCAAGGCCCGCTGGCGATACAGCGCCCGCTTTATCCTGAGGGGCCGGTGTGCCATACCTATTTGTTGCACCCGCCTGGCGGTGTGGTCGGCGGCGACACGTTAGCCATCGAGGCACAGGTGCGAGAGGGGGGGCATGCACTGGTCACGACCCCCGGCGCTACCAAGTTTTATCGTTCATCGGCGCGTTTTGCTCGCCAGACGCAAATACTGCGTGTGGCGTCAAACGCCACCTTAGAGTGGCTACCGCAAGAGAACATCTTTTTCCCCGATGCCCACGCGCGATTAGATACACAGATCCACCTAGAGCGTGATGCACAATTTATGGGCTGGGAGATGCACTGTTTTGGGAGACCCGCACTAAATGAGGGCTTTTCAAGTGGGCATTTGGTAGGAAAAACAGAGATTTACTACCAAGGGAGCAAAATACTCAGCGAAGGGCTCAATATGAAAGGTGGTGATAAAGCTCTGATAAATAAGGGCTTACTTGGTTTTCCAATGATGGGCACTTTTTATATCTCCTCACAGGACGAGGACTTAATCAAGCTGGTACAGAGCTTGCTCTGCTCTATACAAGATGATGTGGGTAAGGCGTCGCTGGTCATTGGTGCCACTCAGCTGGAAAACCTGATAGTCGTCAGGGCATTAGGGCAATGGAGTGAAGTGATTCTGGCCAGTTTTGAGCGTATTTGGCAACAGATCAGGTTGCACTGGTTTGGCGAGAAGCCACAGCCTCCGAGGATCTGGGCTACCTAATAAGGTGGACTGAGAGTGTGGATGCAAGCTGACTTACTCATCTACAGCACACTCAACCATAAGCATGAGAGTGCAGGCGGCGGAACAAAGCGATGAATTGCGAGGGATAGCAATGGAACTCACCCCGAGAGAGAAAGACAAATTACTCATTTTTTGCGCGGGCCTGTTGGCGCAAAGTCGCAAAGATAAAGGGCTAAAACTCAACTACCCAGAGTCGATTGCGCTGATCAGTAGCGCCATTTTAGAAGGCGCTCGGGAAGGAAAAAGCGTCGCCGAATTGATGGATTACGGGCGTACGTTGCTTACGGTAGAGGATGTCATGGAAGGGGTCGCCAGTATGATTCCGGACGTGCAAGTTGAGGCAACGTTCCCAGACGGCACCAAACTCGTCACCGTGCACGAGCCGATTGTGTAGTCAGTGAGGGGTAAAGGCAAAGTCAATAGGACGAGGAGAAACAAGGATGGCAGGGACGACAATCGGTAAGGGTTGGGCGCCGGGTCAAATCGACACCGCCGCCGGTGAGATTGCGCTCAATGTGGGCCGCCGCACCGTCAAAGTGAGCGTTGAGAATGTCGGTGACCGCCCGGTTCAAATCGGATCGCATTACCATTTTTTCGAAGTGAATGAAGCCTTGGTGTTTGACAGAGAGCTGGCGCGCGGGTTTCGACTCAATATCCCCGCCGGTACGGCGACGCGATTTGAACCCGGCCAATCACGCAGCGTTGAGCTAGTGGAATACGCCGGAAAAGGCGAAGTGTACGGATTTCAAGGCAAGGTGATGGGCAAGTTATAGCTCGATAGCGTTACACCACCCAGTTACAGACATGTTTACTGACAAGTTGATAGACGAATGGGTAATGCGCACACGCAACAGACAAGGATAAGTCATGGCAAACATCTCTCGACGGGCATACGCCGAAATGTTTGGGCCAACAGTCGGAGACAGAGTTCGCCTCGCGGATACCGAATTGTGGCTTGAGGTAGAAAAAGATTACACCGTCTACGGTGATGAAGTGAAATTTGGTGGCGGGAAGGTGATTCGCGATGGCATGGGCCAGAGCCAAAGACCAAGCCAAGAAACCCCAGATTTGGTGATCACCAATGCCGTTGTGCTCGACTATTGGGGCATTGTCAAAGCCGACGTGGCGGTCAAAGATGGTCGCATTCACGCGATTGGCAAAGCAGGCAACCCCGATGTTCAGCCCGGTGTCACCATAGTGATTGGCCCGGGTACTGAGGTCTTGGCCGGCGAAGGAGCGATTCTCACGGCCGGCGGCATCGACTCGCACATCCATTTTATCTGCCCACAACAAATTGAAGAGGCGCTCGCCTCGGGTGTTACCACCATGATTGGCGGCGGCACTGGCCCGAACACCGGCACCAATGCGACCACCTGTACGCCAGGCCCGTGGAATATGCATCGCATGCTCGAATCCCTAGATGGCTTTCCAATGAATTTTGGCTTGCTTGGTAAAGGCAATGCCAGCCAACCAGACGCACTGCGAGAGCAAGTTACGGCAGGCGCGGTGGGGTTGAAACTGCATGAAGACTGGGGGACGACCCCAGCTTCTATTGATACCTGCTTGACGGTAGCGGATGAGATGGACGTGCAGGTGGCGATACACACCGATACCCTCAATGAATCCGGCTTTGTCGAATCGACATTGAATGCGATCGGCGATCGCGTCATTCACACCTATCACACCGAAGGGGCAGGGGGCGGTCACGCGCCAGATATTATTCGCGCCGCCGGCGAAGCCAATGTGCTGCCGTCGTCGACCAATCCGACACGCCCGTACACCGTTAACACGGTCGATGAGCATTTGGACATGTTGATGGTGTGCCATCACCTCTCACCATCCATTGCAGAAGATGTGGCGTTTGCGGAGTCTCGCATCCGTCGAGAAACCATCGCCGCCGAGGATATTCTTCACGACTTAGGCGCTTTCTCGATGATCGCTTCCGATTCACAGGCCATGGGGCGAGTGGGTGAAGTGATCACACGCACTTGGCAAACCGCGCACAAAATGAAAGTGCAGCGCGGCAGTTTGAAACAAGATTCTAGCTACAGCGATAATTTTCGTTTGAAGCGTTACATTGCTAAATACACCATCAACCCGGCGATCACTCACGGGATGGCCCATGAAATTGGTTCGATTGAAGTGGGGAAATTGGCGGATTTGGTGTTGTGGAAACCGGCTTTTTTCGGCGTCAAACCGAGCGTGATTTTGAAAGGCGGCATGATAGCCATGGCGCCGATGGGCGATCCGAACGCATCTATTCCGACTCCGCAGCCGGTCCATTACCGTGGCATGTTTGGCAGCTACGGCAAAGCGGCGCAAAAGACCTCGATGCTGTTTGTCTCGCAAGCCGCTCACCAAGCCGGGATTGCCGCTGAACTTGGCTTAGGCAGTCAAATCGGTGTGGTGAGCCACTGCCGTGACATCCGTAAAGCCGATATGAAGTTAAACGACTGGCAGCCGTACATCGAAGTGGACTCGCAAACTTATCAAGTTCGCGCGGATGGCGAGTTGCTGGTGTGTGAACCTGCAGACGTGCTGCCGATGGCGCAGCGCTATTTCTTATTCTAGGAGAACAACCATGATCGAACTGACGGAAATTGCTCAGGAGATAACCATTCAACCCCACACATTTCTCAGTTTGCCGATCGACAGCCGTATCAAAAGCCGCTTGAAGGTCAAATTGGATGATGGCCGTGACGCGGGACTATTTCTTCCTCGCGGACACATTTTACGCGGGGGAGAGCAGCTCAAAAGCCCATGCGGATTGGTGGTTGAGGTGATTGCAGCGCCAGAAAGTGTCTCGACCGTCTACTGCAGTGACCTGCATTTATTGACGCGCGTTGCTTACCACTTAGGAAACCGCCATGTGCCGTTGCAAGTGGCGTTTGGTTGGGTACGTTACCAGCATGATCACGTACTCGATGACATGGTTACAGGGCTCGGCGCGAAAGTGACGGTCGAGCAAGCGGCCTTTGAGCCAGAAAGTGGTGCTTATGGCGGGCGTTCTGCTGGGGGCCATCATCACCATCACTAAATGGCTATTTGATAGGGCGCGCGCGTTGTCAACGTTGACGACAGCGTGGCCAGTTTCTCTTTCAACCTATTTCAACGGATAGATGACTTACAAGGACAGTGTTATGCGAATCTCTTTTATTCCCTCCGTCGGCGCATTTGCCGCCACCACGATGGCAAGCCCAGTATTTGCTCACCCCGGCCATGAGGGCGGATCTTTTTCGGCTGGATTGACGCACCCTGTGACCGGGTTGGATCACCTCGTCATGCTGATTGCGTTCGGCATGCTGACTGCGTGTCTATCGGTCAGTTGGCGCGGCAAAGTAACGCTGATGCTAGCGGCACTCGCGACGTTATTACTGGGGCTGAGCGCAGGCAAAGTGTTTGGCGGATTTGGTGGTGTCGAGCTGGCGATTGGAGCCTCACTGTTTGTGGTCAGCGGCGCCATATGGCAGTCATTCAATCGCTCCAAGCCGCTATTGAATTTGGCGGTTGGCCTCAGCGTTGGGCTGATGTTCTTTCATGGTTACGCGCATGGCGTTGAATCAACGGGCAGTGTTCTTCCCTTTGCCAGTGGCATGTTGACCGCCGCCGCCGGTTTGATGGTGCTGGGCTTACAGTTTGGCCGAGCGTTGTCGAGCCCTTGGCTATCGGTTGGCGTCGCGTCTGCTAGTGCTTTGATTCTGCTGCCGTAACGGATGTAGCCAATGATGAGCGAACCTCGCGCGGTGTATCGACTGTTCCAGCTGATCAGTCCCTCTTTGCCTATCGGCGGGTTCACCTACTCGCAAGGGCTAGAGTGGGCGGTCGAAGCACAATGGGTGACCGACAAAGAGAGCATGCACCAATGGTTGAGCAACATGCTGTTCAATAGCGTGGCGACCTTAGAACTGCCGTTGATTGACAGATACTGCGAGGCGCTGGCGAATGCGGACATCGCGCGCATTCAATCACTCAGTGACACCCTGTACGCCAGCCGTGAAACCAAGGAGTTGCGCGCTGAAGAGTCTCAGAGAGGACTTGCCCTCAAAACGCTTTTGGTGCAACTGGGGGTGGATCACGACGCGTTTCATCACCCTGAGGTGAAAATCAATCAACTGCTCGGTTTGTGTGTCGCCGCCGAGCAGTGGCAGATCGAACCTGAATCACTCAAACAAGGCTATCTTTGGAGCTGGGCGGAAAATCTTATTATGGCTGGGGTGAAATTGGTGCCCCTTGGTCAAACGGATGGCCAGCGAGCGCTGATCGCTCTTAGTGACGAATTTGAGCACGCCATCGCGCACGCTCGGCAGATTGAAGAGTGGATGATGGGCAGCTTTACCCCCAGCGTCTCCATCGCCAGCAGCTTACACGAGACACAATACACGCGACTATTTCGCTCATAACGTCTGTGCAGTTTTGTACATAGAATTGGAGAAGAAGGACAATGGAGAGTTACAAACAGCCATTAAGGGTCGGCATTGGCGGCCCGGTAGGTTCAGGCAAAACCGCGCTATTGGAAGTGCTGTGCAAAGCGATCCGCGATAAGCTCAACATCGCGGTGGTCACCAACGATATCTATACCCAAGAAGACGCGAAGATCCTTACTCGCGCCGAGGCGCTTGAGCCCGATCGCATCATCGGTGTCGAAACCGGCGGCTGTCCTCACACGGCGATCCGCGAAGACGCCTCTATGAACCTCGCCGCAGTGGAAGAGCTGGCCAAACGCCATCAAAATCTCGATGTGGTGTTCATTGAAAGTGGTGGTGACAACCTCAGTGCGACCTTTAGCCCTGAGCTCGCCGACCTGACCATCTACGTCATTGATGTAGCGGAAGGGGAAAAAATACCGCGTAAAGGCGGACCGGGCATCACACGCTCGGACTTACTGGTGATCAACAAAATCGATCTTGCGCCGTATGTTGGAGCGTCTCTTGAAGTGATGGAGTCGGATACCCAGCGCATGCGCCCGACCAAACCGTTTGTGTTTACCAACTTAAAAGAGAGCCAAGGGCTGAGCACCATCATTGATTTCATCGTGACGCAAGGGATGTTGACTATGAAAAGCACGTCAGTTTGACGTGCTTGAAAGGCTAGGTGCCAACACTCGCATCTCGGCGCGGTTTAGGGTTATACTCCCCGAGTTTTTTACTGGGTTAACGCACGTCGGGGCGATGAATGATATCGAAAAACCAACTCAAATTACTGCGCGCATTGGGACAAAAGAAGCAGCGTAAAGCCAATGGACTGTTTTTAGTTCAAGGTGAAAAGAACGTCCTAGAGCTCATCGTGAGTGATCTTGAGGTCAAACAGATTTTCGCCACCCGAGATTTTCTCGACAAGCATCAAGAGGCGCTGAGCGATTACGATTGTGTTGAAGCGAGTTTGGATGAGTTGACGAAAGCCAGCACATTGGTGAGTAATAATTCGGCCATCGCCGTGGTGGCGATCCCTAACTTGCCAGTGCCAAAAGCGCAGGGTTGGCTCATCGCGTTAGATGGCGTCAGCGACCCCGGTAATCTCGGGACCATCATTCGTGTCGCCGACTGGTACGGCATCAAACACATCATCGCCAGTCAAGATTGCGCCGACCCCTATAACCCGAAAACCATCAGTGCGACCATGGGCAGTTTTGGTCGCGTCAGCGTGACGCAGTGCGATCTGCCGGCCTATCTTGCCAGTGCCAATTTACCCGTTTATGGCGCATTTCTAGAGGGCGAGAGTGTGCACACGACGCAGTTTGCACCGCAAGGCATCATCTTGATGGGCAGTGAATCGCACGGTATTCGAGAGCATGCCGCTCAACATGTGAGTGACAAAATCACCATTCCGGCGTTTGGCGGGGCAGAATCACTGAATGTCGCTATGGCAACGGGCATTATTTTGGACAACCTGCGCAGGCAGCATCAGTAGGTCGAGCGTCGGTCTATTTCTCCAGCATGCCGAGCTTATTGGGCACGCCATTCCACTTTTCAGCCTCGTCCATGGCGGGTTTGACTTCAGTGAGATTGGGCCACAGTTCGGCAAGTTCGGCATTCAACTCAATGAAGACTTGCTGATCTTCCGCGAGTTCTTCTTCTTGGAAGATGGCGTTGGCGTCGCATTCAGGTACACACAAGCCGCAGTCAATGCAATCTACAGGGCTTATCACCATGAAGTTCGGGCCTTCATAGAAGGCATCGGCAGGGCAGACCGCGACACAGTCTGTGTATTTGCATTGGATACAGTTATCAGTCACGACAAAGGCCATGGTGTGCACTCATCTTGGTTCATTTTCGAATCGGCGATAATACCCATCCCGCTGCGTTTGAGCAATCCTCCGCCGAGACAAAAAGTGGTTTTCGTATGACAGGCCAATCGAGTTGACGTAAAATGCGCGCCATTGTGAGCGGTGTGGGTAGACTGCGCCGCTAAGACACCATCCTAACTGAGATACTCGTATGATACGTTTAACTGAAATTAAACTTCCTTTGGATCACGAGGAAGGCGCTATTTTCGCGGCGATCGTGAAAAAACTGGCGATTCCCGCTGATCAGATCCTTTCCTTTAATGTCTTTAAACGTGGCTACGATGCTCGCAAAAAAACGCAAATCTTGCTGATTTATACGCTGGATGTTGAAGTGGCGGATCAAGCCGCGGTGCTTGAGGCGTTTGTCAGCGATCCGCACGTCAAAGAAACGCCGGATATGGAATACAAATTTGTCGCCAACGCACCGGCGGATCTGACCGAGCGCCCAGTGGTGATCGGTTTTGGCCCTTGCGGTTTATTTGCGGGTTTGATTCTGGCGCAAATGGGTTTCAAACCTATCATTGTTGAGCGAGGTAAAGAGGTGCGTGAGCGCACCAAAGATACCTTCGGTTTTTGGCGTAAACGCGCGCTGAACCCTGAATCGAACGTGCAGTTTGGTGAGGGCGGCGCAGGCACCTTCTCTGACGGTAAACTCTACAGTCAAATCAAAGATCCCAAACACTATGGTCGCAAAGTGATCAAAGAGTTTGTGGAAGCGGGCGCGCCAGAAGAGATCGCCTACGTGAGTAAGCCGCACATTGGCACGTTTAAGCTAGTAACCATGATTGAAAAGATGCGCGCGAAAATCATCGAACTCGGCGGTGAGATTCGTTTTAGCACGCGCGTTGATGATATCCACATTGATAATGGCCAGATCACCGGGTTAACGCTCTCCAATGGCGAACAAATTCAGTCTCGCTACGTGGTACTGGCCGTTGGTCACAGTGCCCGCGATACGTTTGAAATGCTCTATAAGCGCGGTGTGGAGATGGTGGCGAAACCTTTCTCGGTCGGTTTTCGTATCGAACACAAGCAATCGATGATCGATGAAGCACGTTTTGGTCCAAATGCCGGCAACCCTATTTTAGGCGCGGCAGATTACAAGTTGGTGCACCACTGTAAAAATGGTCGCACCGTTTACAGCTTCTGTATGTGTCCGGGTGGCACGGTGGTGGCCGCGACCTCAGAAGAGGGTCGCGTGGTCACCAACGGCATGAGCCAATATTCTCGTGCAGAGCGCAACGCCAACAGTGCGATTGTGGTAGGGATTACCCCAGAGCAAGACTATCCAGGCCACCCTTTAGCGGGGATTGAGTTCCAGCGTCAATTAGAGTCGGCGGCTTATGAGCTTGGCGGCGCGACCTATGATGCGCCGGCGCAAAAGATCGGTGATTTCCTTAAAGGCCGCGATCCGAGCGCACTGGGTGAGGTAGAACCCTCGTTCACTCCGGGCATTAAATTGACCGACTTGGCCAAAGCGCTACCGGATTTCGCGATTGAAGCGATTCGTGAAGCAATCCCTGCGTTTGACAAGAAAATCAAAGGCTTTGCGACGGAAGATGGGCTACTTACTGGTGTAGAAACTCGAACGTCGTCGCCGGTGTGTATCACACGGGGTAAAGATTACCAAAGTGTGAACCTAAAAGGTTTCTTCCCAGCTGGGGAAGGCGCGGGTTATGCGGGCGGAATTTTGTCTGCGGGCATTGATGGCATTAAGGTTGCGGAAGCGCTCGCCATTGCGATGACGCAGTCAGAGGCTTACTAAGCGCTCATCAAATGTGTCTACCTCACAACGGCATCCAATAAAAACGGCCCATCTTGCGATGGGCCGTTTTTTTGAGGGCAATTTACACCGTAAATCGGCTCACTAGCTGGTACAACTCGTTGGCGCGGCCATTGAGTTCATTACTGCCTTGGCGGTTTTCATTGGCCAGATCCGCAGATTGCGAGCTTTGGTCCGAAATCACCACGATGCGCTGCGATATCTCTTGACCGACAATGCTCTGCTCTTCGGTCGCGGTCGCAATCAGCGAGTTCATGTCCATAATGGTATCGATTGATTCCTGAATTTGGATCAACGCTTTGGTGGCCGCATTGGCTTCCTCAACAGTGGCTGAACCACGTTTTTGGCTCGATTCCATCGCGCGTACGGCGTCATCGGAAGCGGCTTTCAGTTTTTCAATCATACTGTGGATTTCACCGGTGCTGTCTTGGGTACGACTGGCCAGTTTACGTACTTCGTCGGCTACCACGGCGAAGCCTCGACCTTGTTCACCCGCACGCGCAGCCTCGATGGCGGCGTTCAAGGCCAACAAGTTGGTCTGCTCAGCGATGTCTTGAATCACTTCCAGCGATGAAGAGATATTCTGCACGTCGGCTTCTAGACGCGAAATCACCGACGCCGCTTGCATCACCTCTTCAGCCAGCGCTTCCACTGAGTTGGCGGCAGAGTTGACGATTTGACGCGCTTCTTTCGCGTTGTCGTCGGCTTCCTTGGCCGAGTTCGCCGCTTGGCTTGCGTTGTTGGAAATTTCAGACGCGGTTGTGGTCATTTCCGTCATTGCTGTTGCCACTTGTTCGGTCTCTTCACGTTGACCTGAAGCCAGTTCATCGACCTGCGTCGCTCGCTGAGTCATGTTATTGGTTTCAGCCAATACTTGCTGACCGACGTCGCTCACGCTGCGAATGATCTGTTGTAAGCTGGCAACGAACGCATTGAAGTTGGTACTGAGTTTTGCAAACTCAGGTACTTTGAATGCTTCCATACGTGCGGTCAGATCCGCTTCACCGCTGGCAAATGAGCTGATAGAGGCATCAAATTGTTCGATGGGTGACATGATGGTGCGGTTCACTGTGACAGCAAAAATCGCCACCAAAATGGCAATCACCAAGCAGAACAGGGCGATGGCAGACAAGGTGGTTTCAAGTGCTGAGGTGGTCGCCATCTCCATTTCAGCGACAATCGCATCGATGTCATCGGTGTAGAAACCCGTCCCGAGCATCAAATCCCACTGTGGGATAAAAATGGAAAAACTTAACTTCGGCAGTGCGACGGTGCCGCCTGGTTTAGGGAAGTAGTAGGTGGTGTAATCCCCGGTTTTGGCGTTTTTCAGCAAGTCTTGAACCAAGTAGTTGCCTTGCTGATCTTGTAGATTGTAAAAGTTGTCGCCAATGCCTTTATCGCTTTTCCCGACCACAACACGGATACCTTTGGAGTCATAACCAAAGATATAGCCTGAATCACCAAATTCGAGCTGTTTCAAGGTTGGGATCGCTTCTTCAAGCGAAGCGCCTTGGTCAAGAAACGGCTGGATCGCAGATTGCGCCATCTGCACGTAGTTTTTCAGCTCGGCTTTTTTCATGTTCATCATGTTCTCACGAGTAACCTCAATCTGTGTTTGATTGAGTTCTGTGGTTTTGATGTACGTAAAGCTAAGCATGCCCAGTGCTATAACGATAAGGGGTACAAGCGCTAATATGTATAGGCGGCTTTTGATTGTTAGACTCATACAAAACTTCCTGTTTATTATCATGCGGTTATCTAATGTAACCTAGCCGTTGTCATACCTTGGTTGTTATGAAAGTAGTGGTAGTCAACCAAAGGTTTATGAGTTAAGAGTAGCCTATATATCGACAGCACAATGTGACGCTGAATAGTTGTGTTACTGTTTTTTGAACAAATTGTGTGGAATATCACCGATTCTATCGCTGGTAGGAGCAGTTCTATCTTGTTGTAAATGCTTGTGATTTCATATGAAATCACAGTGACAGTACAGAGGTGGTTCGGGGTGAAAAAGTCGTGATTGAACGATAGCACTAGGTCGGGCTGTCTCACTATGCTACACTCGCCGCCCCCAAGTGCCAGCAGAGAACCACACCATGAGCTTAAAGCAAGAGATCCAGCAACTTCACAACCGTTTAGACAGCGCCAATCGTAAACTTGATGCAGCAAAAAGCCGTCAAGACGATGAGATGATCAGTAAATTTACTGATGACGTGGAGTCTTTGACCAAGAAGTTGAACTCTCTAAAAGGTAAGCAGAAGTACGACATGAACAAAGAGCGCAAAAGCTTGCTCGACATGCCGTTTTCTCGTGAAATTACCAAGGCTGAGCAAGCGGATCTCGGTAAGCTGAAAAAATCCGTTCGTGGCTTAGTGGTGGTGCACCCGATGACAAAACTCGGCAAAGAGCTGCGTTTGGAAGTGATGACAGGCTTCGCACCGAAATCATTCTAGCACATGGACAATGCCACAGTGCGCAATCCTGAGCTTCTGTGATATGAGGCTAGGCAGTGACAAGATGAAATGAAAAAGAGGTCGCCAATGTGGGCGACCTCTTTGCATTGGACGATAGGATCAGTAGCCCATCAATTGCAGCAGATTCTCTGCGGTTTTGACCGCTTCTTTGCGGTTGGCAATATTGAGCTTCTGATACAAGTTACGGATGTGGGTTTTGATGGTGGTGCCCGCCACATCGAGTTCTTGTGCAATTTGCTCATTACTAAAGCCCGAATAGATAAGCCCGAGCACTTGCCATTCACGTTGCGTCAATGGACTGGTGCGCACCAATTCAGGAATGTTCGGGTGATTGACCAACTTCTCGACAAACTCCTCATCAAAATGAACTGAACGGCTGCGCTGCGTGGTGGAAATATCTTTCAGCAGTTGCTGCGCGCGGTGACGTTCAAGGTCACCAAGCTCTTGCTTGGTGTTGAGTTTATTAAGGATGTGACCAATTTTGGCGCCATCCACCAAGAAGTTACCCAGCATTCCCGTTTGATTGGTGAGTTTTAGGGCTTCTTTGAGCAATTGACGCGCTTTCTCTTCATCTTGTTTGGAAATCGCCAATACCGCTTGGACAATCAGATTACGGTTGGTGTCGGTCAGTAAGTGCTTGTCTGCCGCTTCTTGCTGAATGAACTCGAGCGTTTGCTGCGCGTCTTCGTATTGCTCCAAATTGATCTGCGCTCGTGCAATATTACGCCATTGCAACTGAGTAAAGTGGTTGCTGGCGGTTTCTGGTCTCACGGCGGTATCGAGCCACTGCTTCATTGAGTCAAGATCGCCGCGTGCTTGCCAAAACAGAATCAACGACAGTGATGCGTTTGCGGTCCAATCGACGTGATAGGTTGATTGTTTGAGTAGATGCAAAATATGGTCGATGTATTTCGCGGCTCGGTCGAGCTCGCCACGGCCAATTGCAATGCGAGCCAACATCGAGTAGCTATGTAAGTGCTTACTTGGGCTCTGTTTGCCCAGTACATCGATGCCTTTGAACGCGCAGTCTTCGGCTTCGTCCAAACGGTTCCAACACCAGAGGATTTGCGCGCGTACTCGCAGCAAAAATTCATGCATCGGCACTTGATGCAGTTGTTGCTCTTCAATCAGTTTGAAGGCGTTGTCTTGCACTTCGTATGCTGCTTGCACATAGCCTTGTGCGATCAAAATCTCGCTTTGTTGTAACATCGCCCACAGCGCCTGATGATAGACCTGATACTGGCGAGCCAGTTTCTCTGTTTGCTGCATCATAGGCAACGCGCGGCTGAGACGGCCAAGGACGTGATTGACCTCGCCGACGACCGAGGTCGCAACAATGCGGCTTCGATAGACCGTGCTGTCAACTTGGCTCAGTGCCAGCTCAGCCAGTTCCAGCGCTTTTTCTGGTTGGTTCTGGTTGATGGCGACTTGCGCGCGCAGGGCGTTGAACTCGCCTTGCTCTTTGCTGCTGAGTACCACGTTGAACTGGCGCATTTGCTCATCGGCTTTGGCAAGCAAGTCACCGACATCGTTGTAGCGGTGCTGACTCTGAGCAAGCCACGCTTGCAACATACACAATTTCGGTTCGCTGTAGAGCTGCTCCGGCGATAACGAATCAATGGCCTGCTCTAGGGCTTTAAGTTCACCACCATTGAACATTTTCCAGCCAAACTGGCTCAAAATATCGGCGATCAGTTGGCTGTCTTTGGCTTCTTGCGCGTGTTTGAGTGCCTCATGGGGCGAGGATTGTTTGAGCCAAGCGCGCGCGGCGACTTGGTGCAGCTCTTGCTCTTTTTGCGGCATACGCGCTGAGCGCTCATGTGCAAGAAACTCGGCAAATAGATTGTGGAAGCGATACCAGTTTTGCTCACCTTCAAGCGGGTGGATAAACAACCCATAGCGGTTGAGCGACTCAATCATACTGAGGGCGTCATCACGCTGAGTCAGCGCCGCCACCATGCTGTCGTTGAAGTGATCCAGCACCGAGCATTGCAGTAAGAACTGACGTGTCTCTTGGTCGAGCAGATCAAACACTTCTTCAACCAAATAATCCCACAGATGCGCGTGATTAAATTGCGAAAAAGACTCAGCCGATTGCGCCAACGTGCGATTTTGACCTTGCGCTTGAAGGGCGATCAACTGCAGGGCCGATGGCCAACCTTCGACGTAGTTGCGCAGGTTGTCTGCCGTGGCATCATCAATGCCATCGGCGATGCGCTGGTTGAAGAAACGGGTGGTCTCTTCCGTATCGAACGCCAGTAACTCGTCACCGATCTCAATCATCAGATCGCGCACACGTAAGTTGGCCGTGCCCAGTGGCGGCGCGGCGCGACTGGTGACGACTAATGTCAGGTTGTCGGGCATGTGCTTGAGGAAAAAGCGCATCGCCTCGTGGATCTCATCGTCAGAAATGAGGTGGTAGTCATCAAGGACCACATAACACTCGTTAAAATACTCGGACATCTCCGCAAATACTTCACTGAACAAGGAGTGAAGTGAGGAAAATTGACGCTTTTCGGCCAATTTTTGTGAATTCGGGCAAGCCTGGTTGGTCGCTTTGTTTAGGGCTTGCAGCAGGTAGTTCATGAAGCGGAACGGGTCATTATCGCTTTCATCGATGCTGTACCAGCCGACATTAGGTTTGTCGGCGAGCCACTGGGCGGCCATGGTGGTTTTGCCGTATCCGGCAGGCGAGCGAAAAAGCACCAGTTTGTAGCAGGGTGCTTGCTGAAGTAAATCAAGAACTCTTGGGCGTACGATGGCGTTGTGTAAACGGCCAGGACGCGTGAGTTTCGAAGGAATCCACATCTTCTCATCCTTATCTTATTGTCAGTGAACGTGTCAGCGAGCACGACGTCAAGATGGGTTGTTTCTTGTTCGATTTTTTGTTGTTGAGTGGGATGTTACTTAAGAGTTGGGGGGATTGTTATGTGAGGAGAGCGACTTTTTCGCATATTTCACATTTTGCGCGTGTCTACGCCCCTATTTTGTGATTTGAGTCACGTTAATCTGTTCGGTAAAACTTGTCTCAACTCATGCTTTGCACGAGAAATCGTGTAATTTGCACTCAGGATGAAAACATTCTGTGATTCACGCTGCATATTTTTCATTTGCCAGTTTTTGATTTCGACGAAGTTTCATACACCTTAGGTAAGGTCGTTTAGGGTCATGGTGTGATCTTAATCAACAGAGTCCAGTTCACTCATCGGTTTATTGCGAGTTGGATCACTGCTTGTTGTGAATTACGCCCTCTACGCCCTGACTCCTCCTCCTAAATCGCTACCGAAGTAGGAGGATGTTTTGCAAGACAGAGCATTGCACGATATGTCTCAGATGGATTGAAACCGATAAGTGAGATTTCTCTAATGAAACCTACTCAACAGAAAAAATTTGATAAAGCCAGCTTTCAAGCTGACGTTAAAATGCACCTTTCTGCGACCTACGCGAAAACCGTAGACACCGCAACTCCGCGTGAATGGTACCTTGCTATGGGTAAAGCCCTGGCAGAGATCACAACGCTGGATCTTTTGAAAACCGAGCAAGACCCACGCATCAAGAACGCGAAAAGCGTCAACTATTTATCTCTTGAATTTCTTATCGGTCGTTTGACCGGTAACAACCTAATCAGCTTAGGTCTCTACGAGCAGATCACAGATGCAATGGCCGAACTGGGCCAAAACCTGACCGACTTGTTGGAAGAAGAGCGCGACCCGTCTCTGGGTAACGGTGGTCTAGGTCGTTTGGCGGCGTGTTTTATGGATTCTTGTGCAGCGCAAGAGTTCCCAACCGTTGGTTACGGTTTGCACTACGAATACGGTCTGTTCAAGCAATCTTTTGTTGACGGACGTCAACAAGAAGCGCCGGATGCTTGGCGTGGTGTCGAAGGCTACCCGTGGGAAGTCGCGCGCCCAGAATTAGCGCAAGAAATTGGCTTCTACGGCAGCGTTGAAGTGAATTACGAGAACGGCAAAGAAGTACGCAAATGGGTACCGGGCATGAGCGTGAAAGCGATGCCTTGGGACTTACCGATTGTCGGTTATGAATCTGACACGGTATACCCGCTGCGTTTGTGGGAATGTCAGGCGATTGCGCCATTCTCATTGGCAAGTTTCAACAACGGCGATTACTTCGAAGCGCAGCACGCGCTGATTGACGCCGGCAACATTACTAAAGTGCTGTACCCGAATGACAACCATGAGAAAGGCAAAACACTGCGTTTGATGCAGCAGTACTTCCACTCAGCAGCATCGGTACGTGACATTTTACGTCGTCACGAAGCAGCGGGTTTTGCACTTGCGGATCTTCCAAAGCAAGAAACGATTCAGCTTAACGATACGCACCCAACGATTGCTATCCCTGAATTGATGCGCATTTTGCTCGATGAAAAAGGGCTATCTTGGGATAAAGCGTGGGAAATCAGTTCGCAAACCTTCGCGTACACCAACCACACACTACTACCAGAAGCATTGGAAACGTGGCCAGAGTCTTTGATTCAACGTCTGCTACCACGTCATATGGAGATCATTTTTGAGATCAACCATCGCTTCCTACAAGAAGTGCGCGCAATGTGGCCGGGTGATGGTGAGAAACAAGCGAAGCTGTCGATCATCGAAGAAGGCTTCAACCGTATGGTTCGCATGGCAAACCTGTGTGTGATCGGTTCTTACGCGGTGAACGGTGTAGCGGCGCTGCACTCAGAGTTGGTGAAAAAAGATCTCTTCCCAGAGTTCCACGCGATGTTCCCAACGCGTCTGCACAATGTGACCAATGGTATTACGCCTCGTCGTTGGCTGAAGTTCTGTAACCCAGGTTTATCCGCGCTGATCACTGACAAAATCGGCAGTGAATGGCCAGCGAAGCTTGAGCAGCTTGAAGGTATCGCGAAATACGCTGATGACGCCGAGTTCCAACAAGCGTTTATGGCGGTGAAGAAAGAGAACAAAGAGCGCTTGGCTAAGTGGGTATCAGACAACATGGGCATCGAGCTCGATACCAACGCGATTTTCGATGTGCAAATCAAACGTCTGCACGAGTACAAGCGTCAGCACCTTGATTTGCTGCACATCTTGTCTCTCTACCACCGCATCATTAATGAGCCGGGTTTTGAGTGTACGCCGCGCGTCTGCTTCTTCGCGGCAAAAGCGGCGCCGGGTTACCACTTAGCGAAAGAGATCATCTTCGCAGTGAACAAGATTGCAGAGAAGATCAACAACGACCCACGCATTGGCAACAAGCTGAAAGTCGTCTTCATCCCTGACTACCGCGTGAGCATGGCAGAGATCATCATCCCAGCGGCGGACGTGTCTCAGCAAATCTCGTTGGCCGGTAAAGAAGCGTCCGGTACGGGTAACATGAAGATGGCACTCAACGGTGCGCTGACTATCGGTACTATGGATGGGGCAAACGTTGAAATCCGTGAAGAAGTCGGCGACGACAACATCTACATCTTTGGTCTTGAAGTCGACGAAGTGGTTGCACTGAAGAAAGCTGGCTACAACCCATACGATTACTACCACGCAGACCCACTGCTCAAAGCGTCACTGGATCTACTGGCGGGTGAAGAGTTCACGCCGGGTCAACCGGGCCTACTGCGCGCGACCTATGACAGCCTACTCGACGGCGGTGACCCGTACCTCTGTCTAGCGGACTTCGCGTCTTACGTAGAAGCGCACGAGGCGATGGGCAAACAGTACCTAGACCAAGCGGGCTGGGCGAAGAAAGCCATCTTGAACACGGCGCTGGTCGGTAAGTTTACCTCCGACCGCTCGATTCGAGATTACGTCAATAATATTTGGAAGTTGGAAGCGGTTAAACGCTAAAACGACTCAAAAAGCCAAGGCGTTCGCGCCTTGGCTCAATTCTTTATAACGATTTAATAACCCTACATTTGAAGGTATAAGCAGTCCTTCGGAGAGAGCGATGAAACATCACAATGCATTAAAACAAGTCGCTGAAATGGCTAGAATTGCCGACAGCTACGTGAGCGCGTGGGGAGATGAGGCAAAAGTGGAAGAGGCCACCATTCTCCACTTACTAAACTCTTTAGGCTATGACACAACCAACGACGAGACTCTTCTTAAGTCCGCAGAGCGTAAACACAAGAAAGATGTGTTGGACCCTGTGACTGTGGTGCGCGATGGCGACCCATTTGAAGTGGCTTTGAATCTAGGCGTGAGCGCACGTGAAAGTGAGTTCAGTTGGCGTTTGGATACTGAGCAAGGAGAGGTACTTGAAGGCTATCTTCAATCGCAAATCGTGCGAGATGAGCGCAGTGAGGGTGGCCCTTTAGTGTTTGCCTTACCGAACGATCTAGCGTGGGGTTACCATAAACTCACGATCGTTCGTAAGCGTCGTAAAGCCCCGTATGAGGCGACCTTAATTGTGACGCCAAGCGCGTGTTACAAGCAAGATTCGATTCTATCGGGCAAGAAGATGTGGGGCCCGAGTGTTCAGCTCTACACACTGCGTACCCAACACAACTGGGGAATGGGTGACTTTGGCGATCTAAAACAGCTGGTGGCCGATATTGCCTCGCGCGGTGGTGATTTTGTGGGTCTTAACCCTATTCACTCCTTGTTCCCAGCCAACCCTGAGGGGGCAAGTCCTTACAGCCCTTCATCTCGCCGCTGGTTGAACATCCTATACATCGATGTGAGCTCGGTGCCTGAGTTTGCGCTCAGTGTTGAGGCGCAGCAGCAAGTGGGCAGTGCTCAGTTCCAGCAACGCCTGCAAAAAGCGCGCGAGTCTCACTGGGTAAACTACAGCGAAGTCGCGGAGCTCAAACTGAGCGTGTTACCGCTGCTGTTTGCGGAATTTAAAAAGCGCCATCTCGATAAGAACACCGAGCGCGCTCAGCAGTTCTTATCGTTTGTCGAAGAGGGTGGAGACAGCCTACTTCACCAAGCCGCGTTTGATGCCTTGCACAGTGAACTGCACGCCAAAGACAGTAACGTCTGGGGCTGGCCGGTGTTCCCTGAGCAGTATCGCCACTTTGATAACAGCGCGGTGCAAACCTTCATCAAGCAGAATCAAGACAAAGTCCATTTGTACATGTATCTGCAGTGGGTCGCGGACACACAGATTAACGAAGCGCAGGCTCTAGCAGAAGAAAAAGGCATGTCGGTGGGGCTATACCGCGACTTGGCCGTCGGTGTGGCCGATTCAGGTGCAGAAACCTGGGCCGACAATGGCAACCTGATCTTAGATGCCAGCATTGGTGCGCCGCCGGATGTACTAGGGCCGCTTGGTCAAAACTGGGGCTTACCACCGCTCAATCCACAAGTGTTGCAAGCAACGGGGTATGACGCTTTCGTTAAGCTTCTGCGTGCCAATATGAAGCATTGTGGCGCTTTGCGTATTGACCACGTACTTGGGCTGCTGCGCCTGTGGTGGATCCCTAAGGGTGAGAACGCAACGAAAGGGGCGTACATCTACTACCCTGTCCAAGATATGTTGGCGATCCTTGCGCTCGAATCACATCGTCATCAATGCAGTGTGATTGGTGAAGACTTAGGTACGGTGCCGGACGAAATCGTTGAGTTGCTGCGCGATGCGGGCGTGCACTCATACAAAGTATTCTTCTTCGAAACTTCAGAAGAGGATGGCGGCTTTATCTCACCTAAGCACTACGCTGAGCAGTCAATGTCTGCGTTGTGTACTCATGACATGCCGACGCTTCGCGGTTTCTGGCACTGTGATGATTTGAAACTGGGTAAAGAGTTGGGTTTGTATCCGAACGAAGCGCAGCTACAAGGTCTGTTTGCGGATCGTTTGGAGTGCAAACAAGGGATTTTAGACTCGGTCGCATGGCACGGTTATCTGCCTGAAGGCGTTGGTCGAGATGCGCAGTACGTACCGATGGATTCTTACCTAGCCGAAGCGTTGCAACTGCATGTCGCTGCGGGTTCTTCGACTCTGCTCAGCGTGCAGCTGGAAGATTGGTTAGAGATGGACAAACCGGTTAACATTCCAGGAACCGTGAACGAATACCCGAACTGGCGTCGTAAATTATCAATGAATCTCGATGAAGTATTCGCCAATGATGGGGTAAACCGTATCGCTCGTAAACTTACGGAAGTACGTGCTAAGGTGAGTAAGTAAGGACTTGCTTAAGTTACGTAAAAAAGTATCGAATGCGTCACTCTATGTAAGGTAGCAATTCGGTAAACTTTCATTAAGCTATCTAAGCCCGCATTATTCCCGCGGGCTTTGTTTATATTAGTGGTACCCCCAGCTAATAATGGGATGATTGATACCAATGATACTTGCAGTCGGAAGGTTAGGTTAGGGAGAGAATAACTTGAAAAAAGTGACCAAGATTGACAAAAAAACACAAAAATATAACCAACTTTCTCACGCTCAATTTGCAGACCCATTTTCATTTCTAGGGCCGTTTATTGAGGATAAAACGTCAAGTTTGCGCGTTTGGATGCCGGGAGCCGATAAAGTCGAGTTAGTGATTGATGGTGAACCGCGCATTGAGTTGCAGCGAGAAGAAGATTCAGGCTTTGTATTAACCGAGGCTAAAGATTTGCGCTTTACCCACTACCAACTCGTGGTCGATTGGCAGGGGACAGAGCAATGGGTGGATGATCCATACCAATATCACACCATTTACGCAGAATACGAGGAACTGCATACCCCCAAGCAGATGTATCACCACATGGGCGCTCAGTTTGTCACCCTAGAGCGTGACGGCAAGTCCATCTCAGGGACGCGTTTTCTTGTTTATGCACCGCACGCATCTGCGTGCAGTTTGGTCGGTGAGTTCAACCAGTGGGATGGCCGCCGTCATCCTATGCAGCGCTTAGATTACGGTATTTGGGGCTTGTTTGTGCCTAATCTACCTGAAGGCACCAGCTACAAGTTTGAACTCAAAGGGCCCAATGGCGAAGGCTTACCGCACAAAGCCGATCCGTGGGGCGCGTACGCAGAGCAATATCCCTCTTTTGCGTCCGTCACCTACGATCACTCTCGCTATGAGTGGCAAGACAGTGAGTGGCAGCAGCGCCCTGTTACGCAAAAACGCAATGAAGCGCTGTCATTTTATGAGTTGCATGCCGGTTCTTGGCGCCGAGATGAAAACGGTGATTTCCTTAATTACCGAGAACTCGCCGATCAGCTAGTCCCTTACCTTGTTGATATGGGTTACACCCACGTTGAATTGATGCCCGTCTCCGAGCACCCATTCTATGGCTCTTGGGGTTATCAACCGGTCGGTCTGTTTGCGCCAACCAGCCGTTTTGGCTCGCCCGATGATTTCAAATATTTTGTTGAGCAGTGTCACCTTGCAGGTCTAGGTGTGGTGCTTGACTGGGTGCCCGCCCATTTCCCTTCTGACGATCATGGTCTGGCGAATTTTGATGGTACGCCTCTTTACCACGATCCAGATCCGCGTCGCGGTTGGCACCAAGATTGGAACTCGTTCATTTACGATTTGGGTCGCGAGCATGTCCGTCGTTTCTTGGTCTCCAACGCCTTGTACTGGTTTGAGCAATTCCATATTGATGGTATCCGCGTTGATGCGGTAGCCTCGATGCTTTACCTTGATTATTCGCGCAGTCACGATCAGTGGATTCCGAACGTCGATGGTGGCAACGAAAACTACGATGCTATCGCGACGCTGAAATGGATGAACGAAGAAGTCTACAAACACTTCCCGAACGCCATGACCATCGCGGAAGAGTCGACGGCGTTTCCGGGCGTCTCAGCACCGACCTTTCTGGGTGGACTCGGCTTTGGTTTTAAGTGGAACATGGGTTGGATGCACGATTCGCTCTCTTACATTCAACAAGACCCTGTGCACCGCAAATACCATCACAACACCATTACCTTCCCGTTGATTTACGCGCACAGTGAAAACTACGTGCTGTCGCTGTCTCACGACGAGGTCGTGTACGGCAAAGGTTCAATCCACAACAAAATGCCCGGTGATGAGTGGCAGCAAACCGCAAACCTCCGTGCCTACCTAGGGTACATGTACGGTCAGCCTGGTAAGAAACTCAATTTTATGGGCGCAGAGTTTGGTCAGACCGGTGAGTGGAATCATGATGATCAACTGCAATGGTTCTTGCTCGATTTTGAGCGCCATCAAGGGGTACAAGCTCTGACGCGTGACCTCAACTTGCTTTATAAGCATGAAGCGGCGATGCATGAGTGGGATTGTGAGCCAAAAGGCTTCGAATGGCGCTTGCAAGATGCGGCGGACGCCTCCATTTTGGCGCACGAACGCTTAAGTGAAAACGGCGAGCGAATCTTGGTGGTGACGAACTTTACACCAGTGCCGCATGAGCGATTCCGTTTGGGCGTGCCAATCAAGGGTGAGTATGCGTTGTTGCTCAACACCGACGATGATAAGTACCACGGAAGTGGCTTTGAGGTGAAAAGCAAATTGAAGACAGAGAAGGTCAGCAGCGAAGGGTTGGATCACTCACTTCTTCTAAGTTTGCCGCCGCTTTCGACGGTGTTCTACAAACTGCAGTAACGTCGATAAACGGTGATTCGTTGAATTCACCGTAATTGGTGTTATTGATCTTGCCCGCCTTTATGGCGGGCTTTTTGCCGTTTATGGGGCGGGATGCGATTCTTGTGTGGCGAGAATCAACTGCGCAACATGACTTGGCAAGGTAGCCTTGGTGTTGTGTTTGAAGTCGAACATTACGCAGGTGGCGCGTCCGGTGGTGGTAATTTTACCCAGTTTTTTGCTCACGATTTGGTATTCCATCGTAAAGCGGTCTTGTTGGAGGTCGATGACGCGCGAGCCTACCAACAGTGTGTCCGGGTAAGTGACGGGCAGTTTATAGCGACACTGTGTCTCACTCAGTACGGGCCCAACCTGGGTTTTTTGGATGTTCACGAGCAAGTCAATCTTGGCAAAATACTCCAATCGCGCTGTTTCAAAGTAGCGAAAATAGACCGCATTGTTGACGTGTTGCAAGGCATCCATCTCTCCCCATGCGACGGGAATTTCAGTGATGACAGGAAAATCGTTCAACAGATCACTCATAGGGTTCTCTTAATTTTTATTGTGGATGGAGTAAATATTCTAGAACTTCAGCGTCGGGTTGTTTTTATTTTGTTATTTATTTGTGATCTTAGATGGTTAAATCATGTTCCAGTTTTACTTCAAAGGTGCGAAAGAGTAAGTTAATGGAATGTTAACCAGAAGAGGTGCGTAGCATGGCGGTACTTGATGGTTTCAACTTAGCGCGATTAGAACGTCGGACTGACTGGACGCCGAACGTATTTAGCTTACGATTAACCGGCGCCCCCCTGACCTTCAAGGCTGGGCAGTTTACTAAATTGGGACTGCTTGATGACGAAGGCAACATGATTTCGCGCGCCTACTCATTGGTGAATGCACCGCTCAATACCAGTGATATGCTGGAGTTCTTAATCGTCGCGCATCCAGAAGGTAAACTGACGCCGAAACTGCAACAGCTGCAAACCGGTGATGGCGTCTACGTGGGCAAAGAGGCCTATGGCGACCTGACGTTTGACATCATACCCAAACAGACTCAAAACCTCTGGCTGCTCTCGACAGGTACCGGCATCGGACCGTTTCTCTCTCTGTTGGATGACATGAATTTTCGCCCCAATTGTGATGAGATTGTGCTGGTTCATGCGGTGCGTCATGAGAAAGAGTTGGTCTATCGCTACTTGATTGATCAATTGGTACAGCAATACGAAGGGCGTCTGCGCTACTTGCCGGTCGTATCAAGAGACCCTGACACCACACACCTTAGCGGCCGAATTCCTCAACTGCTGCAAAGTGGTGCGCTGCTCCGCAGTGCGGATGTTTCTTTGGCGCCCGAACAGAGTTTTGTGATGCTGTGTGGCAATCCTGAAATGATTAAAGATACTCAACAAACGTTGGTGGAGATGGGGCTGAATAAGTATCGACGCGCCACGGGTGGCAACATCATCTTCGAGCGGTATTGGTAGCCCCGCGCATAAGAATAAAAACACACTAAGAATAAAAAAGCCGAGCGGCAGAACACTGCGCTCGGCTTTCGATGTTTAGGCAGTGTAATACGTGAAGGTTTACTGCGTACGATACTGCTTGAGAATGCTTGCCAGTGATGACGACGCTTTGGTTAGATTCGCGACGCCCATTGAGCTTTGCTCTGCGACACTACGAATGGTATTCGATTGGGTGCGAATATCACTGAGCTCTGAGGCGATATCGTTCGCCACAGCGCTTTGCTCTTCTGCTGAGGTCGAGATCTGAATACTCATATCCATGAGAGAGCGGGCTGAGTCTGCGATGGATTGGACATCGCTGCCTAGCTCGGCAATCAAATCGCTGCTGGTTTTAGCTTGGGCAACGGTTTGCTCAGTAATATTGGCGATGCTGCGGCTTTCTGATTGCAACTTCTCTATCATTGATTGAATTTCAACGGTCGCCGCTTGAGTACGACTGGCGAGTGTACGGACTTCATCGGCCACTACCGCAAAGCCGCGACCTTGTTCACCGGCACGCGCCGCTTCGATCGCCGCGTTGAGCGCGAGGAGGTTGGTCTGCTCAGAAATGGCATTGATGGTGGTGATCACCTCATTAATCTGTGTGGTGTTCTCATTCAGGCTAGACACAGACGAAGACGCTTGCTCAATGTAGCTAGAAAGCTTGTCGATCTCTTGAATCGCAGACAAGACACGCTTGTGGCTGCCATCAATGTGTTGGGTATCGTTCTCGGTTTGCGACGTCGCCTGCTGAGAAATGTTCGATACCTCTTTCGCTGATGCCGTCATCTCTTCCATCGCGGTTGCCACCGAATCAAGTGAGGCATACTGGTTTGAAATTTGTGACTCGCTCAATTTCATCTCTTGCTCGAAGGAGGCAGAGGTTTCACTGAGAGTGGTCGCATTTTCTTTCACCGTTACCACGAGTTCAGTCAGGGTATCCATGGCTTTATCCAGCGCGCAGCCAATGGTACCGAATTCATCACGACCAGGGTGGAAGCCTAAGCGCGACGTTAAATCGCCTTCACCGATACGCTCGGTAGTGGTATAGAGCACCCAAAGTGCGCCACCAATAAACGTAGCGACCCAATAGCTAAACAGCGCAAACGGGATGACCCAAAGGTAGCTCAGTGCGAAACTGGTCAGTGCGGCAGATTTGCCTTGTTCTAGGCTTTGAGTGGCATTGACCGTCAGTTGATAGTGGCTGCCATCCGCGGCTCGCGCGGTGACCTTCACGACACCATTATTGAGGCTAGCAGGCGCCATCGAAGTCGATTTAGACACATTTGTCTGTGCACTAATGCTCTCAGGGGTACCCGCAGCGAGTATCCCGGCCAATCTTTGCTCCGCGGCGTAGATGGCGTTGTGCTCTAGCGCGTCAACCGTCGCGTAGTAACGTCCACCTGCAATCGCAGTTAAGGCAACAAGAAAAATGGCGAAAATCGTCCACATCTTGTCGTTGATAGACATTTTGATGAAGAGTCTATCAATGGTTCTAAAATCAACTTCTTTCATTCGTGACTTCCTATTCTTGTTCGTCGCACGGTTTGCTCTGCTACTACCTAGCCACCCAGTGGTGAGTGGGTTACCACTGCATCGGCAAATCCATGTAAATAATAAGCAATGAACTTATATTTATGTGAGTATCATCGCGTATTTTTGAAAAATGTTTAGTGAACTTTTCGTTTATTGAGACTTGGATCCCTATTTATCACTGCAAGCGATTCATCACTGCGAGTGTTGGTCGATTCCGAGCGATAGACGTTGTGTATCTGGCTCTAAACTTGCTTTATCTGTGCTTATGTCGATAGGTCTTCGGCATCAGGATAAAAACACGCGATTGAAGTGAGAAGGAACATCAATGAAAATAATGATAGGTCAGTTGGAGCACGAATCGGTCATCACCTTGCTTACCCAACATCTTGAGGATATGAACGCGACATCGCCGCCAGACAGCGTTCACGCTTTGGATGTGAGCCGTTTGCGGGCGCCAGAAGTGACCTTTTGGACGGCTTGGCACGGAGATGTCTTGCTCGGCTGCGCAGCATTGAAACAGCTTGATGACACACACGGTGAGCTGAAATCGATGCGCACGAGTGATCAAGCCCGCAAACAGGGCGTCGCGTCTCGTTTATTGGTGCACGTACTGGATTACTCCCGTGACATTGGGTTGCATCGCGTCAGTTTAGAGACTGGATCCATGGCGTTCTTTGAGCCCGCTCGGCGCTTATATGAGAAGTTTGGTTTTCACTATTGCGAACCGTTTGCTGAGTATACCCCCGATCCGAATAGCCGCTTTATGACATTAACCCTATGATGTTATGTCTATGAGATAGGCGTTGGGGCAACTTATGTCCCGCCGTCATTTGGCGGCGAGATCTTGAGCCAAGGTCCGTTTTTTCAGCAAGGAGAGGGGTGAAAAATGAGTCACCAACATGGTGCCGCTTAGCACTAAACCTGTGCCGAATACGGTAGACCAGCCGACAGGCTCATCGAGAATCAACGCGCCCCACAAAATCCCGAATACCGGAATAAGAAAAGTGACCGAGAGGGCAGAGGTCGCACCCTCGTCGGCAACCAGGCGAAAGTAGAGTAGGTACGCCGCCCCAGTACAGACCACGCCCAACGCCACCACCGACACCATCTCAATTTCCGTCGGTGCCCCGCGCATCGGCATGAAAGGCAGCAAAGGCAGTATCCAGATCACCGCAGCCCACATGTTGCCATGTGCATTGTCGAAGGCGGCGACTTTTGGCGCCGATTTGGTGTAGTTGGTGGCGATCCCATAGCTGAACGCTGCCATTATTGCGGCCATAATGGGTAGATGCGCTTGTGTACCAATCTGAATTGCGTCAACGCCGACCAACACGGTTACGCCAAAGATGCCAAGTACCATGCCTAGAACCACACGTTTTGTCAGTGGTGCTTTATGCCAGACCACACCAATAAGCGCGCCCCAAATGACAGCGGTTGAGTTGAGAACAGAAAGCGTCGAGGCATTGAGCGTTTGTGCTGAATAGGCAAACAGTAGAAACGGAAACGCGGTGTTGAACAGGCCAATGATCATAAAGTGATGAAAGTATTGGCGAAAGGGCAGAGAACGCTTGAGAGAATAAGAGACCAACAACAAGCTCAGCGCCGCAAAGCCGACGCGGCATTCAATCAAATAGGCAGGGCCAAACGTGTTGGCCGCAATGCGCATAAAAAGAAATGAGCCACCCCAAATAGCAGCAAGCATCATTAGACGGATAAAACTGGCATAACTCATTGTCGATTCCTTTCATTGGTCAACTCAATGTGACGCAAGTGACTGAATAAGGCAATGAAATAATGAATGCAGGTTCCGATTCTGGCCAATTCTATCGACACGGGAAGAAATACTATTAGGTGACGCGCCGCGGTTACTATATGCTCAGAGAGTGATCGCAGTATGACAAAGAGACTCCCCACTATGAACCTCATCGTAAACATTCAAAAAGGCGTAAAAAAGCAAGGCTTTGAGATGGCCACTCGCCAAGCATGGAAATGTGGCGTGAAAGCAAACTTGGTTAAGCGAGTGATTGGTATTGCGAAGGGGCAGGTGGTGTGTGTGATTGAGGGCGTAAGACCGGAACTTTCGACGCCGTTAAACAATCCACTGCATGAAGAAGAAAAACAAGGCCGCTACGTGTTTGTCGGCGGCATAGTATGGGAACCCAATGATCTGTTGGCACCAGGCTTTCCAGAGTTTATGTTCATGCATCTTAGAAACAGCGGTAGTCGACATAAATACATGACAGACGATGAGCTATTTCTCAATATTGCCTAGCGATGTCTACACGTCGCTTTTAATGACGGACAGAGCAAAAAATTCAGGGGCCAATTGGCCCCTGAGTCGTTATTGACGGTTAATGATCGAGATAGAGGTAGTTTTGCCAGCTCTTCATGCGAATCAAAACCTTACGCATAATAGACACGTGCTCAAATCGATCCGAGTAGACCGCAACTTCGACAGCGGTGCCCAGTGGCAGATGGTAATCCGATAAATCATCGGTGATACGCAGGGTGACAAACACACGGCCGCTGGTGCGCAGTGCATCTGTCCCTAGTAGGGCGCCACGCGCTTGGAACTGGCTTTCACCAATCGCTGGTAGCACATCCACCACTTCCCCTTTAAACACTTTGCCCGGTAAGGCGCGGAAGAGAAACTCGGCTTCGTATCCAGGCTCTAAACGTTGCAACGAGTTCTGGCGAAATGCCGCGGTGTAGATGATCTCTTCGGTATGGACAAACGTCATCACGGGCGCCAGCGGAAGCGGCACAGCCATGACCCCAGGGCGCAGAGCCAATTGAGTGGCAAAACCATCAGTTGGAGCACGCACGACCGTTTGCTCTAAGTTAAATTCAGCTTGGCGAAGTTCGGCCAACAAGCGCGCAACTGTGGTGTTCTCACCACCGATCTCTGAATCGAGCGAGATTTGAGCTTGCTGAACGTTTGCTTCGGCGGCAGCGACAGCAGCTTGTGCGGCTTTAAATGCTTGGCGACGGGTATCGAGTTGTTGCTCGGTGAAGGCACCTCTGTCAAACCCACGTTGATAACGGCTAAACTCGCGCTCCGCTTTATCTCGATCAGCAATGGCTCGTTCTCTGTCTGCCACGGCTTCTTGTAGATTGGATTCAAGACCCAATGCGTCTTGGCTCGCTTCTTTGATCTGCGCTTTGATCTTGTCGACTTCCGCTTGGTAAGGGATGGGATCAATGCGGAACAGGACATCCCCTTGTTTCAATGGCTCGTTTGGCTCTACTGGAACGTCAATGACTCGACCGCGGACACCGGAAACAATCGGCGTGCTAGAGAAAACTTGGTTACCAATTTGGGTAAACGGGTGGTTGTAGTTCATCAACAAGATCAAAGTGCCAATCAGTACTACGCCGCCTAATACCGCTGTCGGTACGGTCCACTTGTTCAACGGAATCTTGAAGACTTTGAAGATGGTAATACAAATAGCCGCGTAGGTTAATATCAGTAAGAGATCCATTAGCTACGCTCCTCATCCGTTGATGCGACTGGGTCAGATTGTTGTTTTTTCAGCTCAGCCACTTCTTTTTGCAGTTGAGTGACTTGGTCGATCAGCGCATCGACGCGGTGGTGCATATCATGCTGTTCGGCTTCCAATTTCTGAAAACCCCAACCACGTTCTTTGCGCCACAGCGTGGCCCAAATCCATAGAAATGGCCACAACGCATGGAGTGTGAATAGGCTCACCCAACCCGCGTAGTGAATCGCATCTTGATGGGGATGTTCGCGCTCTTTGGCGATTTCGTAGGGAATGTCATGAATGACGATGATGCCGTAGAAAATCACTAAGGCAACAAAGACGAGTAGACCAAGTGCGAAGTAGTCTAAAAACATGGCAACGTCCTTATCTCTTTATTAATGAAAACAATCCATACAGGGTACTGTCAGTTATCTACAAAGTATAGAAATAAAAACAACAAATTAGATGCAAACTCGCTCACGATTATTAACATCAGAATATTCAGACAAAAAGAGCAGAGCAAGAGGATGGACTGCGCGAACAAGGCCGGGGTAGTGCCGCTATTCGCGCTGAAGAGAGTTATTCGGTGCAGACTTGGTTTCGGCCGTTGGCTTTAGCGCGGTAGAGCGCTTTATCTGCTCGGTAGAAGGTACGCTGCGTGTTTTCCCCTTCGCGGTGTAGAGTAATGCCGATACTGACGGTGAGGCCACGCTCTCCGAGAATTTCATGCCAGCCAAACTGGTAGATTTTTTCGCGGTAATTTTCGGCATGCAAGGCAGCTTGTTCAAGGGAGGCGTTTTCCAGAATCACCAAAAACTCCTCGCCACCAAATCGCACGCAGGAGGCGCCACGAAACTTAAAGTAGGCGGCCAGTTCGTGAGACACATTGACGATCGCTTTGTCGCCGACTAGGTGACTGAGCTCATCATTGATGGACTTAAAGTGATCAATATCGACGACTAACAGGGCAAACGGCGTTTCGTGTAAAAGCAGATCTTTCAGCTTAACGTCGAGCCAGCGACGGTTGTGCAAGGAGGTGAGCGGATCGGTAAACACGTCTTGCTGAAGCTGAGCCACAGTGTGTTTTTGGCTCTCAGTGGTCTCTTTGAGCTCTCGATTCTCAAGCTCAGAGAGGATCAGTTTGAGCTGCAATTCAAAGCGTGACAATTTGCGCAGCTGACTCGCGCCCAACTCACCAATAGGGATTTTTTTCATCAAATCGCTTTCGATGCGATACGCGCGTTTTTGAAATTCGAGGGCGCGTTTAAAGTCACCTTGCTGCTCGGAAACATGAGCCATCGAGTTGGATAGCTTAAGGTTTAATAACGGTGAGGGTTGACGCTCGATACGGCGATGCGCTTGGTGCAGTACCCAACTGGCCAAGTAGCCTTTGCCAAAGTCATTGAGGCAACAAGCAAGCTCGATTTTGATCATGGTAGAGAGCCAGGCGGAGTGAATGTTGCCTGCGGAGTATTGCACGTTGCCCAGTGATTTAAGCGCCAATTCTGCTTCGTCGCTTTGTCTATACAGCTTAGCTTGATAGAGCAAAATCTGCCCCGCCAACACTTTGTCGCTGACCAAGATACTGAGCTCTTCACACTCTTTGATCAAATCGGTGGCCGCGGTGAGACGGTTGAGCTCGATATAGCAAGCCAGCATATAGAGCTTATAGCGCAATCGTAGCGAGCGACTTTGGATCGCATGGTCAATACTGTCGATTTTTTGGTAGTAGCGCAGCGCGCGATTGTGATCGCCATAGGCATCACACAGATTGCCCATCCCCAATACCGCGAGTACGTACGCATCAATATTACTGCTTTCTACTGCGATTGTTGTGGCACTGGCGTATTGGCTTAACGCGCCGTAGTAATCGCCGTTTTCCACCAAACGCTCGGCCAAATTATTGCGCACTTCGAGCACCATTTCGGCGTCTTTGGGCAGAGCGAGAAACTTCAGCGAGGTTTGCAGCTCATCAATACTCGCCTGCAATTGCTTGAGCTCGCTGCGGTATTCGGCGCTAATGAATAAGGCCTGGGCTTTTTCTTGCGGTGTGGTAGCGATATGTCGGCGAACGTGGTCCCAAAAAATCAGCGCTTCTTCGCCAGAGACGGAGGAGGGATCAAGGCCAGAATCTGAAATTTTATTGAGGAGTCTTTCCATGCTGTTTTCCTCCTACACGTTTTCTTCGAGTTGTTCTAGTGTGAACGGGAAGGAGAGAATGTCGCTGAACACAACTTTTGGCAGCGATTGGCTCAATCCGCGTCGATGCCAAGGGTACATTTCTATCATTTTGGTGAGAACCTGAAAAACGCTGATGGCGTCACTGCCTTTTTCGGCAATCAATAAGCCAAGGCGTTGACTGCTCAAGCGAGACAACAAATCGCGGTTATTACACAGTGAATGAGCAATTTCGGCGCACACATCTAAATAGAGCGGATCGTCGTGCTGGATCATAATCACCGCGTGATTGGCGTGCTTTAACTCTGTCTTAAACAGCACCAATTGCTCCCACCAAAACGTCTCAGACACCATTTGTGTGAGGTGTTTTTCAGGGTCGTATTCGTGTTGACGTCTGATGCGGTTGATCAGTTTGCGCGCTCGTTGCTCTAGCTGACGTTTCGATGCGCGCGCTTTATCGCTTGATACTCGTGCGGTTTGCTCGCGCAGCATGTTAATGGAGTGGTCACGGTATTTTTTGAATGATGCGAGTGCCGCTTGGTATTGACCGCTCTCTTCCGCCACGCGCGACTGCTGAAAACAGATTTGTGATAACAGCTCGCCATTATCAAACGACTTGGCGGATTGCTCTGCTTGAATCAGTAACTCTGTCGCTTTTTGTGGATTTTTCCTTAGTAGTTCGAGTCTCGCTCGGCTGATGTAGGAGTGAGACTTCATCCACACCAAATCGTGTTTCACCGCAAGATCGTGCGCTTTTCGCGTGGCTTCTTCTGCATCTTCAATACGCTCTAGCCCAAGCAGCGCCAGGCCGCGGAAATCCCAAATTTCTGCCAGCCAAGTTTTGTCTTCGTGGTCATAGAGCAAGTCCGAAGCACCATCCAAAACAGAGAGCATTTCGACGTAGTTGTTGAGTAGGTAGAGATCCCAAGCGAGCAAAATACGCGATTTGCCCTCAAGCCAAGCGATGCGATTGTGGTTGGCTACCATGACCGCCAATTCGTGAGTACTTTGGGCAAGGCCGTACTCTTGGGTAATGCGCCAAATGTTGCCCAACCCAATCAAAGATTCGATTTGATACTCAATTTCATCCACCAGTGCGGACTGCTCAAGGCAGTTAATCCAGTATTGTTGAGCAGAGTAGTATTTGGCTTGGCCCCAATATTGGAGCGCATAGACGTGCAGAATTTCAGGAAGCAGGTCATCGGTATCGAGGGCGTTGTGTTTAGTGTGCGCCTCTTTGATGTAGCGAAGTCCTTTGCGGTAGTCCATCGATGCCCACGCGCATCGCGCCATTACGATGAGGCTTTTCACCTCGGCGGGTGGGTAGAGGATTTGGGCGGCGCGCGCTAAGCACTGCTCAGCGGCAGCGAAGACTTTGTCCGGATCGGATTCAATCTTACTTTTTAGCTGTTCAAGCTCAGTGTCGAGTAGGCGTTGGCTTTTTTCCAATGAGTCAATCCCTTACCGCTAAGTAAACCTATCAAACTTTAGTACTAAACCTCAGTATAATATGAACATTGACGGGTTTACGACTATCAAAAGCATCAAACATTCCACCTTTTACAGGGATGCGTCACACTTCTATTTATTATGAGAGCAGCTCACGCAGTGTCAAAGGGGATTGAGTCAATTCAAGCCGTTGCGCTGCGGTCATGCCTTGTTTGTCTTGGTAGCACAAATTATGCCACGCTCTAAAAATATCCAACATAGGCAGTAGGCCACCCGGTCTGAGTTTGCGACGCGGCTCATTGATAAAACCGCTAAAGAGCGTTTGAAAACGAGACTGGAAAAACGCCGTTTGACGAATGGAAGCCCTGCGCAGCCAGTAGTTAGGTCGATTATCTTGTCCTGCGAGATAGCAGATGCCCTTGGCGTATTGACCATCGGAAGTAATCGCCCAGCGATCGCGCCACCAACCCATATGCACGATGTCGATTTTGTCCAAACTGTGGTTCAGAGACCACTGTGGATCTTCTTCGACATACATAAGGTCGATATTTTGACGCTGAATTCTAGGCAGGCATATGCTTAATGCTGCAGAGCGAAGCACCGGATCTTGCGGTAGATAGATGGAAACTTGGCGGTCGTCCTGACACAAATCCAGCACATGTAAGAAATGGGCGTACGAGGTGTACGGTGCTCTGATTAATGCCCCTTTAGAGGGGTAATGGAAGACGGTGAGGTTGCCCATGGGATCTTCCACATTGCCTCGCGCCAAAATGGTTTGGTACTGCTGATCGATGCGCTCGCGAAGATCGCTCGGTGGCGTTGGCACGGGCAGGTTGGCCTCAGAGCAGTGATCGCGTGAGACAAAACGCGCAGGCGTTTGGTACGGGTCATGATCGATGCCACCAACGGGTTCTTCATTAGCCGAGTAGTTGACGTGTTGGCACAAAATGTAGCCGCTGTGGGCTTCACCCGTCGCAAACCACAATACGCCGTTATTGCTTTTTGGTTGCAGGGTGACGTAGTGAGATGCGAGTTCGTAGTGTTTAGCGTGGTTGACCCAACGAGCGTCAATCATGGCAAGCTTGCGTCGGCAGCGGCTGGCAATATGGTCAACATGGTCATAAAAGGTTTTGGGGTTGATGGAAAGCTTGCGGCAGATTTCACGCACAGTATAACCCGTATACAGCAACCCAAGCAGGTTTTCTTGAAATTGACGTTTTTTGTTCGCCCCTGACCACTTATCGACAAAGGTCGATTGGCACGCTTTGCAACGATAGCGTTGCCTATCACCACTGTAGCCAAACGCGTGGTAGAGGTGTTTATGTGTGTGAACCGAAAGGCCCATGTTGGGACAATCAGGCTGGCGACAAGCGGGCAGCCCATCGCTGTGTAGCTGGCGTAAACGTTGCAGTTCAGTCAGCACATCTTGATTGTTAAGTAAGGGGGGGAAAGCACCGCACTCCCGGCATACCATCGCAGGTCGTTTAGGGTTAGCGTGCTGCACAACGTAACGATGCGCATCACTCAATCCAAAGTTGTCACACGCCAATGTTTTACAAAAATTGAGCTGTAACCCATCTGCTTCCTTTGGCAGTTTGCCAGTTGTCACTCTCTCCCCCTCGGGACTATCTGGGCAGCCAAGCGGTCACTTGGCTGCAATATCGTTACAGGTTGATAGCAGTTTCTAGCGCCACTTTCATCATGTCATTGAACGATTTTTGACGCTCTTCTGAGCTCAGCTTTTCACCACGGATGATGTGATCAGAGACAGTCAGAATGGTGAGCGCTTTTGCACCAAGGTCAGCGGCAACGCCGTAGATGCCTGCAGCTTCCATATCCACACCAAGGATGCCGAGTTTTTCCATCTTCTCGAAGATATCTGCTTCTGGTGTGTAGAAGAGATCTGCTGAGAATACGTTACCGACTTTGACTGGCACGTTTTGCGCGCGAGCTTGAGCAACGGCGGTTTCAAGAAGACCAAAGTCCGCAATGGCTGCGAAATCGTGATCGTTGAAACGGATTCGGTTAACTTTTGAGTCTGTGGAGGCGCCCATGCCAATCACGACGTCCATCAATTTTACGTCGTCACGTACAGCGCCACAGCTACCGACACGAATCACGTTCTTCACACCGAACTCGGCAATCAACTCATGAACGTAGATACAGCAAGATGGGATGCCCATGCCGTGACCCATCACCGACACTTTTTTGCCTTTGTAGGTGCCTGTGTAACCAAACATGTTGCGAACGTCACAAACTTGTTTGACGTCATCAAGGAATGTCTCTGCGATGTATTTAGCGCGTAGCGGATCGCCTGGCATCAATACGGTTTCTGCAAAGTCGCCTGGCTGAGCATTAATGTGTGGGGTTGCCATAGTCATTACTCCAATTGGGTCAGTAATCGCGGTGCTGATTACCAATTATGTTGAACTTCAATTCTGTGTTGAGGCAATACTAGCCTTGTCAGCCATTGTTCCTTGAGAGGTTGCTCACAAAACAGGGTGTGCCATGACGATTTTGAGATATTGATAACCAAATGTGTTGAAAGTGATTTGGCAATCGATTTGCAAAAACGTTTGCTTGGGTAGTGAACCAAAATGGTTAAGTTTGCGTAACATTGTACAAATAATTTTTTTGTACATGTTTCAAGTGCTGTGCTACTACTTATATGAGAAATTGAGTTATACAAGAAATTAAGTTGTACACATTTGATGGTGATGGGAGCTCAACATGGAAAAGCAAATTACGATCGGTATCAGTTCTTGTGTGCTGGGAGAAAAAGTCCGTTTCGACTCGGGTCATAAGATCAGCAAGTTTGTCACGAAAGAGTTGGCACCGTTTTTTGAATTTATGCCGATATGCCCTGAAGTGGGAATGGGGATGCCGGTTCCTAGGCCGACGATTCGATTGATGTCAAACGACGAGCGCATTGCGCTGGTAGAGACCAAAGATTCGAGCAAAGATCACACGGACGCTATGATTCGCTATTCCCAAGAGAAGGTTGCCAGTTTAGTCGATGAAGAGCTATGCGGTTACATCGTTTGTGCTAAATCGCCCACCTGTGGAATGGAGCGCGTTAAAGTATACCGTAAAGCTGGTGCGGAAAATATTGGGGTTGGGCTGTATACACAGCAGTTGATGGAGCAGATGCCATGGCTACCCGTTGAGGAAGATGGACGGCTCAATGATCCTGTGTTGAAAGAGAACTTCATTACCCGCGTCTATACCCTACGTGATTTTTATGACTCAATGGGTGAGACGCCGACCCGTGGCAAAATCATCGCTTTCCACTCGCGTTACAAGTTGACCTTAATGGCTCATCACCCTGAAGCGTACAAAGAGCTTGGGCGCATGGTTGCCAACATCAAAGAGTACGACATCGAAGAGTTTTACCACTTGTACCGTACCGCGCTGATGCAAGCGGTGGCCAATCGCGCCAGTCGTAAAAACAACACTAACGTGCTGATGCACATCCAAGGTTACTTTAAGCGTCATCTCGACAAAGAACAAAAGTCTGAGCTGCGCCGCGTGATCGACGAATACCGTGTGGGTTTGCTGCCTTTGTTGGCGCCGCTAACGCTCATCAAACATTATCTATCCACTCATCCCGATGAATACTTGGCGAAGCAAAAGTTTCTGCAGCCACACCCACAGGAGTTAAGACTGCGTTATGGTCTGTGAAAAAAATTGGTATGCGATTCGAGAGGTCTCGGATTTAACCGGAGTTAAGCCTGTGACGCTGCGAGCGTGGCAGCGTCGCTATAACTTGATCCAACCGGAGCGCACTGAAAAAGGCCACAGACTCTACACGGATGAGCACATTGCACTCATCAATGAGATTCAAGGCTGGCTCGCGAAAGGGATTTCGATTGGTAAAGTGAAAGCCCTGCTCGGGTCTGATTTGCCAGATGAAGCGCTAGATATCGGCAGTTTAGAGGCAGTAGAGGAGGTGCTTGAAGCGCTGACTAACCTCAACACTAAGCGTGCAGAGAGTGTGATTAATGGTGTGCTGAAAGAGTATCCTCTTGAGTTGGTTGAGCGTCAGTTCATCACGCCAACGCTCAACGCGCTCGCTCTAGTGAAACAAAGTCTGCGATCTTTACATCTTGGTCTGTTTAACACCTTGATGGTCACCAAGCTCAACCAGATCATTGAGGCGGAAAACAAGGTGGCCCATCGCGGTAAATGTTTGGCAATCAATCTCGATGCGGCGCGCGATATTCACACTCAACTGTGGGCCCTGAGTCTGGTCAGTCAAGGCTATCGAGTCTTGATGATTGATGGCGTCGAGGATCTGTCGGGCCTCTTAGAGCACACCGCCGTTCACCGCTTTGAACAACTGGCGTTTTACAGTGCTACGAAACCGAGTGAATCTCAGCTTAGTGTGATCAAAGAGTTAGAAGCGCAGCATGGGCAAGTCTCGCTGTCAGAAATGATCGAATTGGTAAGGAGAACGTTTTGAATATTGTTTGGTTTCGCCGTGATTTACGTGTTGAAGACAATCATGCCTTAGTGAGCGCCGTGAATCGAGGTCAACCGGTCGTGGCGTTATACATCGCAACGCCTGGTACCTGGCAAACCCATGATCATAGTCCAAGGCAAGCGGATCTCATCTACCGTCGCTTGCACGAGTTAAAGACGGAATTAGCCGAACTCGACATCCCGCTTTATTACGCGCAAGTCGAGACCTTCGCAGACAGCGCAGCGCTGGTGGCTGAGTTGGCACTGCAAGCCAAAGCAACGGCTCTGTATCTAAATAACGAGTATGAACTGAATGAACGTCGCCGCGATGAAGCGCTGGAGGAGGCGTTGAGTTCAAGTTCTGTGGAGGTGCATCGCTTTGATGACAAGTGTATTTTTCCGCCGGGCTCAGTGCGCAACAAGCAAGGCGACTATTTCAAAGTCTTCACCCCTTACAAGCGCGCTTATTTAAGTAAACTCTATAGTGAAGGATTCCACATCCAGACCTTCAAAGCGACGCCGTGTGCAGGGGCGCTGCAACACCAAGATGTCGCCTTGTTGGATGAGACGAGTCCGTTCAGTTACCCGCGTGAATCGAGCGAGCGATACAGTGTCAAGAGCCGAGACATCATCGCTACCTTGAGAGAGTTTGTGCAGAGCAAAGCGGATGAGTATGGTGATAAGCGGGATTTCCCGGCGTTGGATAATACCAGCCAGCTGTCGCCGTATCTGGCGATTGGAGCGCTGTCGGTGCGTCAATGCATGGCGCGCTTAATGTATCAGCAAACGCTGCCACTCAGTGGTGGGCGAGAAGTGTGGCAAAGTGAGCTCGTATGGCGAGAGTTCTATCAACACTTACTCCACTTTGAACCCAAACTGTCGAGAGGGGAGAGTTTTAATGCTTGGGGAGAGGAGCTGAGGTGGCAAAATAACCCCAAACACATTGAGGCCTGGATGCGCGGTGAGACAGGCTACCCTATTGTCGATGCGGCGATGAGGCAACTGAACGAAACGGGCTGGATGCACAATCGACTGCGCATGGTTGTGGCGAGCTTTTTGGTTAAAGATCTGCACGTCGATTGGCGTATTGGCGAGCGCTACTTTATGCGTCAACTGATTGATGGTGATTACGCTGCTAACAATGGTGGATGGCAGTGGTGCGCGTCAACGGGGTGTGATGGTCAGCCTTACTTTCGTATTTTTAACCCGACCTCTCAAGGTGAGCGCTTTGATGCTCGTGGCGCGTTTATTCGCCGCTGGGTGCCAGAGTTGAGTTCAGTGCCAGACAAATACATCCACACACCTTGGTCTGATCCGGGGTTAAATTGTCGTCAATATCCTCAACCAATAGTTGATCATAAGAGCGCAAGAGCGATAACCTTAGAGATCTACAAAGAAGCAAAGGGAAACTAAATGCTGCGTAAATGGGTGTCTTTGTGTGCACTAGTCACACCCTGGTTTGCGTTTTCTGCGACCTACGAATTACCCGGTGAAGAGAGTCGTCTTGTCGGGCGTACTCAGTATCACCAAGTGGTTGAAGGTGAAACATTGGCGGAAATTGCTAAACGTTATGATGTTGGTTTTCTCTCCTTGATGGCCGCGAATAAAGGGGTCGATCCCTTTTTGCCCGCCGCCGACCATGTGTTGACGATTCCCACGCAAGTGATCTTGCCCAATGTCGAGAGACAGGGCGTAGTGATCAATCTCGCGGAGCTCAGGTTGTACTATTTCGAACCTGAAAAAGGCTTAGTGCACATCTTCCCGGTTGGGATTGGCCGAATCGGTCGTGATACTCCCACCATGACAACCAGCATTAGCCAAAAGCGCGCCAACCCAACTTGGACGCCGCCGGCTTCCATTCGTAAAGAGTATTTGGCGAAGGGGATTGAGTTGCCGCCTGTGGTGTCCGCAGGCCCTGAAAACCCGCTCGGTGAATACGCGCTCCGCTTGGCCTATGGTGTCGGAGACTATCTGATCCACGGAACCAACAAAGACTTTGGCATCGGTCTACGTGTTAGCGCTGGTTGTATTCGAATGGAGCCCAAAGACATTGAGTGGCTTTTCTCTCAAGTCAATGTGGGCACTAAGGTGCAAGTCATCAATGACCCAGTGAAAGTGGCGTTGGAGCCAGACAGAAGCGTCTTTATTGAAGCGCATGAGCCCCTGACACGAAGTGATGGCAGCAAGACGTTGCTGACTATTCCGCAAGAGCTCACTTGGTGGCTCGATGAGTTTCAGCATTCTGATTCCAAAGCGAAAGCAGCGATCCTTGCGCAAAATGGTGTGCCGGTAGAAATCGTCGCGCCAGATTATTTGTAGGTAATGACTTGCTTATCGAGAATGAACGGTAGCTAGAATGGTCAGCGTGAGAGCAGGATTTTCAACGTGCTGATACGCTCAACGATGAGAAAAGAGAAAGGGTCTGCATATGCAGACCCTTTCTTTAAAACTTGACTGAATTACTTAGTGTAAGACTGAGCAATGTTGTCGATGCGTTCGTTTGCACGAGCGGCTTCTTCTTGCGCTGCCATTGCTGCGTCGCCTGACTTACGAACGTCTGCTTGCAGTGCTGAAACGTCTTGGCTTAGCTGGCTAACTTGATTGCTTAGCTCGTCCAGTTTCGCTGTTGTTGCTTCGTCTGGACCAGAAGCACAACCTGCTAGTAGAAGAACAGAAGAGGCTGCAGCTGCGATCAACATTTTGTTCATATTAGAACTCCTTGCTTATATGAGTATCATTTAGATTGCCCTATACATTCTTCATCATATAGTGACATTCCACAGTGTAGTGCTAAATATTAACTTCCAAAAGTAGAGAAAAGTCAAAAAAACCCAAGAATTTAGGTAATTATCGAATTTGTTGACGAATGTCTCATTCGTGAGAGTAAATAATGCAAGTGAAGTCAATAATGAGCATCTATCAATAGTAGGGCTGCTGAAACTCATCCAGTGAGAAAGTACGCTTGCGATTGAGAGTCAAGAGGCTTTGATCGATATTTTGACCATACTCTACCCATCACCGTCTATTCTAGGTATCATGTACCGTTTTGATTTCGTCGCTCGATGTAGCGGGCGTCACAGTTTACCGTTCAATGTGGATTTATTGGAGACAACATTGCAGTTCAAAGATTTAGGTTTAGATAATCGCTTATTAAAAAACTTGAACCATTTTAATTTTACCAAGGCGACTGACATTCAAAAGCAAGCGATCCCCGTGGCGATTGCTGGTAAGGATTTACTCGCCTCCTCGAAGACTGGTTCAGGAAAGACACTGGCGTTTGTTCTGCCGATTTTGCACAAGTCTCTAAAAAATAAATCGTTTTCCGCCAAAGACCCACGCGCATTGATTCTAGCGCCAACCCGTGAATTGGCGAAGCAGGTTTACGGTGAATTGCGTTCTATGTTGGGAGGTTTAACGTACGACGCCACCCTGATTTTAGGCGGTGAAAACTTTAACGACCAAGTCAAAGCGCTTAAGCGCTACCCTAAATTCATTGTGGCGACACCAGGGCGTTTAGCCGACCACTTGCAACACAAATCCTTGTTCCTTGATGGCTTGGAAACGTTGGTTCTGGATGAAGCGGATCGTATGTTGGACTTGGGTTTCGCGCCTGAGCTACGTCGTATCCACAATGCAGCCAAGCATCGTCGTCGTCAAACCTTGATGTTCTCGGCCACGTTAGACCACGCAGAGGTCAACAACATCGCTTTTGAAATGCTCAATGCGCCTAAGCGTATCGCTGTAGGCGTGGCCAATGAAGAGCACAAGGACATCACGCAGAAGTTCTACCTGTGTGATCATCTTGATCATAAAGAAGCGATTTTAGATCGCATTCTTGAAGAGGCGCAGTACAAGCAGCTGATCATTTTCACTGCAACACGTGTCGACACTGAGCGTCTGACTGATAAGTTGAACGAGCGCAAGCTCAAAGCGGTAGCGCTGAGCGGGAATCTGAATCAAACTCAACGCAACACCATCATGAGTCAGTTTGAACGTGCCGTGTTTAAGATTCTAGTGACCACCGATGTGGCTTCACGTGGTCTTGATATTGCCAACGTGACCCACGTGGTCAACTTTGATATGCCTAAGCATACTGAAGAGTATGTGCACCGTGTGGGCCGCACGGGTCGAGCGGGTAACAAGGGTGATGCCATTTCGCTAGTAGGACCAAAAGATTGGGACAGCTTTAAGCGTGTGGAAGCTTATCTGCAGCAAGACATTGCCTTTTCTGAGCTGGAAGGTTTGAAAGGCAAGTTCAAAGGTTTGAAGCCGCGTAAGCCCGATTTTCGTAACAAAGCCAAACCGAACAAGAAAGCCACCACGACTAAGAAAAAGGCGTCAACTAAGCCTGTTAAGCGTGATAAAGGATTCTACCAAAACGTGGCGGTGGGCGATTCGGTGTTTATTCCGAAGAAGAAAGTCGCGCCGAGTAGCGACGACGAATAATCTCAGCATCAACGCACAACATAATAAGGGACTGCCGAGGCAGTCCCTTTGTCTATCTCACGCTTTAGACTTTAAAGAATCCAAGCTGCTGCTTTTGATTTTCAGCCAGTGCCGAGAGCTCTTGGCTGGCGGCGGCGGCTTGAGTGATACCAGTGACGTTTTGGCTCACTAACTCATATATGTTGCTGAGGTTGTTGTTGACGTCGGAGGTAACTTGCCCTTGTTCTTCGGACGCGATAGCGACTTGAGCGTTAATGCTCGACAGGTCGGAAATCGACGTGGAAATATCACGCAGCGAGACACTGACTAACTTTGCTTGCTCTTGACTGCGAGTGATCATCTCAAGGCTTGAATTCACGCTGTCATTGGCACTGCCCGACTGTTTTTGCAACTCTTCGATAATAGTCTGGATCTCTTTTGTCGACTCCTGTGTGCGTGCAGCAAGCATGCGAACTTCATCGGCGACTACAGCAAAACCACGACCACTTTCACCTGCACGCGCCGCTTCAATCGCTGCGTTTAGGGCAAGCAAGTTGGTTTGCTCAGAAATGCTCTCAATCACTTCAATCACTTTGCCGATTTGCTCAGATTGATCTTTGAGTGAGTGAACCACTTGCGCAGCATCCGATAATTGACGCGCCATTTTCTCGCTCTCACGAGTATTCTCATCAAAGACTGCCAAACTCTCTTTTGCCAGTTTATCTGCTTTAAGCGCTGCAGAGTCGGCCAGATTGGCGTTTTGCGTCACTTCGGTTGCCGTGCCCTCCATCTGGTTGATCGCCGACGCCACTTGCTCCACTTCGTTCTTCTCTTGGTCGGAGTTGACGCTCGATTGTGTCATCACTGCCGCTAACTCCGTAGAGGCGGACGCGACATCCACACTGATTCGAACCAATGAGTCGACGGTTTGCTGGAGTTTGCTCACGGTACTGTTGAAGTCTTTAGAGAGTGCAGTGATCTCGTTGTTGCCTTCTTCTTGCACGCTAACGAGTAGATTGCCGTGCGCCAATTGTGTCATGGCTTGTTGTAGGCGCTGAATCGGCGTGACGATGATTCCGGCCAGCAACCAACTTAATATCAACGCGATGGCGAGCACAGCGACAAGACCGATGATACTGCTGTTCATCACCGAAGAGTGGGTTGCCTCACTGCGATGCAGGTCATCCAATGCCAGTTCATTGAGCTTAGTGGAGAGGTGGTCAATGGCTGATACCATCTCTTGCCCGGCCTGGCGGTAGACTGCCGAAGCTTGCTCAAAACGTTGGTCAAACGCCGCACTGGATTGGGTCTGTTGATGTTTCTGATTGAGGAGCGGCACCATAGTATTGATGGAGTAGCGAACGTAGTGCTCGATGGCCTCTTTCATAGCCGAGACTTCTTTTTGCAAGCCCTCTACAGTATTGAGTGAGTCCAGCAGACGTTGATTTTCGCTCTGTTTTTCTAACAAGGTGCTGGCGAGTCCATCAACATCTTCTGCTCGAAACAAGCTGTAGATAGCTTTGATACGCATACCGTAGGTGTTGTCGATAATGTCAGTGAGTTCTTCTTTGTGATTGACGAGATGTTCAGTGGAGCTTTTGACGGTGCCAAACGCGTGAGTCAGGCTATTTGAGCTATAAGTGATGCCTGCGATGAGCAAGATCAGAGTGAATATCACAGGTACAACAACTTGTACCTTGATAGAAAGGTTACTGAGTAACTGGCGCATTAGTGGTCCTCTACATACGAAACTGAATAAGATATGTTGTTTTTATAGTTAAGGAGAATGATTCTAATTTGTCTCTGATTTATTTCAATGATCAAATTTATCTTACATAGATAAGTTTGACCCCACGTTATGCAACTTATATTTGCATTAATATCAGATGGTTGATTCTTACCCACTAGATTGATGAGAAAGAGAAGGGCACACCAAGAGTGGTCGAGGTGGTGTAGGCGTCAGTGATGCGCTGATGTCGAGAAATAAGACTGATGTGTCATATAGGCTTCAACGAAGTGAAACACAACTGTCACATTTGAGTCCTAAAGTGAGCAGCGTTCAAGTGAAACACAACGGCAATAAAGCCAACTTAAGGAAATTGTGATGAAAAAGACAGTAATCGGTGCAATCGCACTTCTAGGCGCCATGGCAGTGACTCCTGTTTCTGCTAAAGAAACAATCTCTGCTGTAGGTTCTAGCAGCGTAACTCCACTGATGGAAGTTTTCTCTGAAACATACATGAAGTCAAACTCTGATGTGTTTATCGAAGTTCAAGGACCAGGTTCTTCTGCGGGCGTGAAAGCGGCGAAGAACGGCAGTGCTGACCTTGGCATGTCTTCTCGTAACCTGAAAGAGTCTGAGAAAGAGCCAACATTGAAAGAGCTAACAGTTGCACTCGACGGTATCGCTGTTGTGGTGAACCCTAAGAACGATCTTAAAGGTCTAACTGCTGAGCAAGTAACGGCTATCTACACAGGCGAAGTGACGAACTGGAAAGACGTGGGCGGCGCAGACAAGCCTATCGTAGCGATCACGCGCGATACTGCATCAGGTACACGTGGCGCGTTCGAAGACATCATGAGCCTTAAGAAGAAGATCTCGGGCAAAACTGTGTCAGCGATTTCTCAGCGTGCTCAAGTGGCCAACGGTAACGGTGCTCTTAAAACCATGGTTGCCTCTAACCCATACGCGATTGGTTACATCTCTCTAGGTACCGTTGACGAGTCGGTTCACGCACTAGCGATTGACGGTGTCGATGCAACGGTTGACAACGTGAAAGGCGGTTCTTACAAAGTGGCGCGTCCTTTCCTAGTTCTTTACCGTGAAGGTCAACCTACTGCGGCAACACAGAAGTTCCTAGACTGGATGGTGTCTGACGACGCACAAGCGCTTGTTGACCAAAAAGGTTACATCTCAGTTAAGTAACGCCAGTAAGATATTAATTGCTCAGCCCCCTTTGGGCTGAGCCTTTTCTCACTCTGAAACGAGTGTTTCACTCGTTATCTCGGTAAGATTTTATGACCATCGCAACAAGTAGTGAAAAGCTTATGAATACTCAAGCGACTCAAGTATCTAAGCCAAGTCTTCGTGCCAAAAAGCGCGTTGATTGGAAAGAGCGCATCTTCCATGGCTTATTCTTAACCAGTGCTATTATCGGCATTGTTTCTCTCGCCATCATTGCTTACTTCATTTTTAGAGAATCCATTCCTGCCTTTCAAGAAGCGGGGATTACCGGCATTGTTTTAGGCCAAGACTGGTTGCCACCGGCACTGTATGGTGTGGCGACCATGATTGTCGCTTCGATTGTGTCCACCTTTGGCGCAGTGATTGTGGGTGTGCCGATTGGTGTATTGACTGCCATCTTTATTGCGGAAATCGCGCCTAAACGTTTAGCGGATGTGATTCGCCCAGCGGTTGAGCTGTTAGCGGGTATCCCTTCGGTCGTCTACGGCTTCTTTGGCCTAGTCATCATCGTTCCGCTGATTCAAAACATTTTCAATGTGCCTGCGGGTAACACCATTTTGGCCGGTATCATTGTACTCGGGGTGATGATTCTTCCTACGGTCATTACTGTGTCTGAAACCTCGATTCGCGCTGTGCCTCGTTCCTACAAAGAAGGGTCGTTAGCGCTGGGGGCGTCAAAAATCTACACCATATTTAAGCTTCTCGTTCCAGCGGCGCGAAGCGGCATCATGACTGGGGTTATCTTAGGTATTGGTCGCGCATTGGGCGAAACGATGGCGATCATTATGGTCATGGGTAACGCACCAGCGATGCCACAAGGCATTTTAGATTCCGCGCGTACGTTGACCGCTAACATTGCCATTGAAATGTCCTACGCAAGCGGTGTACATGCGAACGCTCTCTACGCAACGGGCGTGGTACTGTTGGCCTTTATCATGATGTTAAACGGTGCATTGTTGTACTTAAACCGCGAAAAAGCGAAATAAGCGATAGGTGAAGATTATGGACCGCGTGAAATTAAAACAGTCTCGAGAGCGTAAGGATCAGATCCTCAATGCGTTTGTTTGGTTGTCCGCTGCGCTGACAGTTGGCTTCCTATTTTGGATTATCTGGTACATTCTTTCGAATGGCCTACAGCATGTTGATTGGAAATTTATCTCTGGCGATTACACTCGAACCGGTGATGAGCAAGGTATCTTTCCGATGATTGTATCGACCATTTACATGGTTATCGCATCAATTGCGGTTGCGGCCCCGATGGGCATCATGACCGCCATCTACCTAACAGAATACGCCAAAGTGGGCAGTAAACTGGTCAAAGTTATCCGTTTCTGTACTGAGTCACTGGCGGGTATTCCATCGATCATCTTTGGTCTGTTTGGTATGACATTCTTTGTGGCGATTTTGGGACTGGGCTTCTCTATCCTGTCGGGTGCATTGACGCTGAGTATCTTAATTCTTCCCGTGATCATCCGAACTACGGAAGAGGCGTTGATGTCCGTACCACAAACATACCGTGAAGGCTCATATGGCCTTGGCGCATCGAAAATTTACACTATCTGGCGCCTAATTTTGCCAAGCGCAATGCCAGGTATCTTAACCTCGGTCATTCTAAGTATTGGTCGTGTGATTGGTGAGTCTGCCCCTGTATTTCTCACCGCAGGTATGGTCGCGCGTATTCCTGATTCGTTATTCGATTCAGGCAGAACGCTGACGGTACACCTGTACAAGCTCACTACCGAGCTCTTCACGATAGATGAGTGGAATCAGGCCTATGGAACTGCGACAGTGCTGATTGTGGTTGTTCTATTGATCAACATGATCACTAAACTGATTGCTCGCCGCTTCAATACCGCGACTTACTGATCGCTGACTGACCAAATTTAAGAGATTAAGACCATGAACAAATTCAATATTGAAAATCTAGACCTGTTTTACGGTGAGAACCAAGCCCTTAAATCGATCAACCTTCCGATCCCAACCCGTCAGGTGACGGCGTTGATTGGGCCTTCAGGCTGTGGTAAATCGACGCTGTTGCGCTGCTTAAACCGCATGAATGACTTGATTGAAGGTGTGACTATCAAAGGCTCGCTTGAGATGGACGGCACCGACATCTACGGCAACATTGACGTGGCGGATTTGCGCATTCGTGTTGGGATGGTATTCCAAAAACCTAACCCTTTCCCTATGAGCATTTATGAAAACGTGGCTTACGGTTTGCGCGCTCAGGGTATCAAAGATAAAAAGCACATCGATGAAGTGGTAGAGCGCTCACTGCGTGGCGCAGCTCTGTGGGATGAAGTCAAAGATCGCCTGAAATCCCATGCCTTTGGTTTGTCGGGTGGTCAGCAGCAGCGTCTATGTATCGCGCGTACGATTGCGATGGAACCGGATGTGATTTTGATGGATGAACCGACGTCCGCGCTTGACCCAATCGCGACTCACAAAATCGAAGAACTGATGGAAGAGCTGAAAAAGAACTACACGATCGTGATTGTGACGCACTCCATGCAACAAGCACGTCGCATCTCGGATCGCACGGCGTTTTTCTTAATGGGTGAGTTAGTTGAGCATGACGATACACAAGTTATCTTCAGCGACCCTAAAGACGATCGCACCAAAGGTTACGTGAACGGCGACTTTGGTTAATTCTTAGCGGCTAACTAACAGAATTTACTGGCAATATCACTATAATAATATGCGATGGTACTTTGCCCCTCTTTTAGAGGGGCTTTTTTGTGCCCGTCTTTTACTCATGACAGTCTTTTGCTCATGGCATTAGTGAAGATTGAGATTTTTAAACTAACGTGATTGGTTTTCTGACAATGTGCAGTCTTGATGTAAGGACAAATGAAGCGGTGCCACTTGAGGGGCGCTCAGTAACAGTGTGACGGGAAGCGTATCGAGGGAAACCGTGACGCGCGAACCTGGGCTCAACGAGCTTTGAATCGTGTTTGTACCTTGCAGTTTAATCTTGCTGCCAGAGGGGGTTGTGGGCAGCGCAGTGATAGTGAGATGGATAGAGGTAGGACTATTGTGCTCACAGTGGAGTGTCACATATGGAGGGAGCGTCTGAAGGGTGGGAAAGGCCAGTGTTTGGAAGGAGAATAGGAAAGCGATACCCGGAGGTATCGCTTTGTTGCTATATATATTCATTCGAAACATTAGTTTTGAATGATAGTAACGTTTGATGCGTACGTAAAGCCAGCAGTAACCGTTGCCATATCGTTACTAGTTTGATCAATGATTACATCGTTCCACGAAGCATGGAACATGTCTACAGTGGCAGTAGATTCACTACCCATTTGGTCGATGTCAACCAAGTTGTGTTCACTACTTGTATCTAGGTAAACATAAGCTTCGTTGTCATCACCGCGTTGCTCTGTGAACACATCGTTATCATGGCTTGCATTCGTTATCTCAACCAAAACATCGTTGTCGTCGCCGCGACGAACTAAATTTTTGACGGTATTGCCATCGCTGTCTGAAATGTAATTTTCGATAGTATTTCGATCAGCACCGCGTAACACCTGAGCTACGGTTGTATTTCCGTCACCATTGATCTCTACATCAACAGTATTGTTTCCTGCTACGCCCGTGATATTTACGGTTGAACTGTTATCATCGCCAGTTTGTTGAATATCAATATCATTCTCGTAGGCTCGACCACCCCAGTATACGCCCGTTACATCAACGTCGGCGGCATTGCTATTTCCAGTTTGTGTAATATCGACAGTTGTGTACATGGTGTTTTGAAGATCGACTTCCGCACCATTTCCGAGGTAGGTACTCGCATGGGCGGTGTTTTGAGTAATGTTCACGTTTTCTACATAACTGGTTTGCATGTTAACAACAGCATCGTTACCTGCATAAACAGCCGATGATGCCAAAATAGCTGTGATTGTGATTGCTAACTTTTTCATGAATAGATCCTTACTTTTGTCCATTTATAGTGATGTTATCCTTTACGTTGTGCGTCATTGCTCAACGTAAATACTGCGATGCATTGAGTTCTTTATGAAGATAAAGTCATCTCCATCCTGATTAATTCCATAACTGGCATTACTTTTATCAATCACAACGGCAATGTTATTATCATTGACTTGTGAAATGCTGATATCACTGCCATAACTAGACAAACACCTGCGACCGCTGCATTGTTCTAGATAAGCCAGGTTGAAATCCCCATCTTGTTTGATATAGCCAGTGTGGTCTTGACCATTTTGTACTAGTACGGCCACATTATGTCGTCCAGATTGCTCCACCATCCCGGTGTTATCTGAGCCTGTCTGAGATACAATTGCTGTACTCGAATCAGTTTTATCTTGTATTACCTTGGCCTTATTTTTTCCGTTCCCAATGTGATGTTGGTTAATAAAAACATTTGAATCAACACTGTTATTCAGAATGACCTCTGCATAATTACCTGGAGAGGTGTTTAATTCATCAAATTCAATAAAGCTATCTGAATTATTAAACTCTCCAAAGACCTTCGACATTTCGTCGAAATCATGTCGTGTACCGCCATATGCATGAGCCATGGATAATAAAGATAAGACGACAAAACCTTTCTTGATATAGTTGAGATTTTGCACCTTAACCTCCGTTATTTAGGTGTTCAGCGAGTTGCTGTCTCCATAACTCACGATTAATTATGCTCGCACTACCACTAAATACAATGAACTTAAAATTGAAAATTAATCAGATCAATTTTCTTTTTAATGAGACGGTTTCTTGTAATGGGCAATCTAAAGTTTAATTAAACTTGTTTCATAACTAGTTATTTCGTTTACTTTCTATTTAAATTATTGATATTTAATAAATTTAATTGATGTCCAATGGGCTATGAGTTAGAGGGCTAGCGATTGTCTTCTACATAGATGGCTGGTTTAGTCTCAATATTGAGATGGGCAAGATTGTTTGAATAGTATCCTTTTATCTTTTTTAAAGATCATATAAGTTTTAACCATGATCATACTTCTCATGCAAAAGTGGACAATTAGAATGAATCGAATAAACACCTTTACGTCTATGTGTATTGGTTTTTTTCTTTGCTTAGTTAACCACTTGGGCTTTGCAGAAGAGATAGAAGGTGTGAAGAATTCGAGTGGCAGTCAACATATAGAAAGCAACGAATTTTATGCTGAGGTTGAAGGGCTGATCGTGGATAGAACAATGACGCGGCTAGGTGATGATTTTTATTTTTTCTTCACTCAGTACATGAATGATCGCCATGGTTCATTACAAGAAAACTTAGTAGTCAAGGAGCGCCCTACTGCGTTGTCTGGCAGTATTATCAGCGTTCTTCATCGCGACAAAGTTATTTATCGTACGGCGTTGTCCCCAGGAAGAAAAACAGCGCAGGACAAAGCCAAAGATGCACTTAGTGCAGTCACTAACTATTTATTGAGATGGAAAGCTCAGCGTGAGTATCAAGATACTTTTGATCTCGAACGTGATGAGTTCTGAAGGGAATAATGATGAAAATAAAGATGATGTTTCGGCAGTGTGTAACGTTAGTCTGCCTCTTTACTGGCAGTCTTTACGCAACGGAGCTGGTGTATACGCCAGTGAATCCTAGCTTTGGTGGTAACCCGCTCAACAGTTCACATTTGTTTGGTGTGGCGAATGCAATCAATGGTTATGAAGGTCCAGACAACGGGCTAGATTTTGAAGAGGAATCGGCGCTCGATCGACTAGCGAATAGCTTAGAATCACGCTTGATTAGCCAACTGTTATCAGACGTAGGGAATGGGAATACGGGTCAGTTAGAGACAGACGACTTTTATCTCAATATTGTCGACAACGGTGGCACATTGACGGTGCAAATTGTGGATAAAATCTCCGGTGAATCAACCGAGATAAAAGTTGCGGGCTTAAACCCGGATAATAATTAGAACGGAGACTACCCATGCGCCTGATTACTCTCACTTTACTCTGTGGCTTATTATCCGGTTGTGCCATTTCTATGGATATGCCTGATACCGACGAAGCACCGACTTTGATGCCACGCGGGGCAACTTACCAAGACTTGGTCAACCTACCTGAACCTCGAGGTAAGATTTTGGTTTCTGTCTACGACTTCCGCGATCAAACCGGTCAATATAAACCTCAACCTAACAGTAACTTCTCGACCGCGGTCCCCCAAGGTGGTACGGCGCTGTTGACTGCGTCTTTGCTTGACTCCAAATGGTTTGTGCCGCTTGAGCGTGAAGGCCTACAAAACTTGTTGACCGAGAGAAAGATCATTCGAGCAGCACAAAATAAGGGCTCAGGTGCAGAAAACCACGGTGATGATTTGAGTGCACTGAGCTCTGCTAATGTCGTGATTGAGGGCGGTATTGTCGCCTATGACTCAAACATTAAAACCGGCGGTGCCGGGGCGCGTTATCTTGGCATCGGCTCATCGGGGACATACCGAACAGACCAAGTCACAGTGAACTTGCGTGCGGTGAATGTTCGTACGGGGCAGATTCTGCTTAGTGTCACCACGAGCAAGACGATATTTTCCCATGAACTGACGGCAGGAGCGTTTCGCTTTATTGACTACCAAGATTTACTTGAAGTCGAAGCGGGGTACACGAACAACGAGCCAGTGAACGTCGCTGTGATGTCTGCGATAGATGCGGCGGTCATTCACGTCATTGTTCGAGGTATCAGTCAAGGACTTTGGCAACCGGCTAACCCAGAAGACAGAAACAACGCGTTGCTAAAAAAATACGCCAAACAGACACATCAGATTTTATAAAAGCAAACCTAAGGCCAAAAGCCTGTCTATTCAGAAAAGTCACGCCTATACAGATCGTATAGGCGTTTTTCTGTCTGCTCGTATCACTTAAGTGCTGAATCGTGATTGAGGGAGAGTGGTGTTTACTATCACCTAGGAGGGAGTATTGGCGGGTTTATCCTTGTCATCCTGTGCCGCGTCCTCGCCCGTGTCGGCAAATATCTCCGCTACTGCGCTGCGCTCTAACTCGCCTTGCAGATTCCCTTCGTCATCAACGACGGGTAGAGAGTAGTCGTACGACATGGTATCGACCAGCACCTCTTCGATGGCAGAGTCGGCAGAGACCGTCGGCACTTCCTCATAGATTTCCTGATTGATTGCGTCTTCGCCATGTTCTTTGGCGGCATCCATCAGACCCTCTTTTGTCAACACGCCCTGATACCCCTCTTCAGTGACATGATAGGCGTAATCTTGTTTGAAGCCTTTCATCTGTTTGATGGCGTCTTGAATTGTGGTGGCGGTAATGCGATACGCGGGTGGGTTCATCACGGTTTCCACCGTGAGCGCGCGAGCACGATTGACGTCTTTGACAAACGCCTCAACGTAATCATCAGCAGGGTTCAAGAGGATATCGTCCGGTGTGCCTTGCTGAACCAACTCACCATCTTTGAGGATGGCAATTCTGTCGCCCAATCTCAGAGCTTCATCCAGATCGTGAGTAATAAACACGATGGTTTTGTGCAGCTTTTCTTGCAGCTCGATAAGCTGATCTTGCATTTCACTGCGGATCAGTGGGTCGAGCGCCGAGAACGCTTCATCCATAAGCAGGATTTCGGCATCGGTACATAGGGCACGTGCTAAACCGACACGTTGCTGCTGTCCCCCTGAGAGCTGAGAAGGGTACTGGTTTTGATAGCCTGACAGCCCAACGGTATCGAGCCACTCATTGGCTTTTTTTAAGCGCTCTGGTTTTGCGATGCCCTGAATTTCTAACCCGTACGCGACATTGTCGACAACCGTACGGTGAGGGAGCAGGCCAAAGCGCTGAAATACCATCGACATTTTGTGACGGCGGAACTCTTCAAGCTCACTTTGACTGAGCTTCATCACATCGGTCCCTTCGACCAAAATCTGGCCTTCGGTGGGGTCGATGAGTCGATTAAAGTGTCGAATCAAGGTGGATTTTCCAGAGCCTGACAGGCCCATGATGACAAAAATCTCCCCTCTATTGATTTGGAGATTGATCTCTTTAAGTCCGACAGTGTGGCCGGTTTCAGCGAGTACATCGTCTTTGCTTTGACCCTGCTTGACTTGCTCCATGACAGAGTGTGGCTTGGCGCCGAAGACCTTGTACAAGCCACTGATTTCAATAAGTGGTTTAGTCATGTTTCAGATCTCCTAGATGAGCTTGGGTGCGCTTAGCGTACGCTTGCGAGGCTCGGTCAAACAAAATAGCCAGTACGACGATGGCAAAACCATTGAGTAGGCCTAAGGTAAAGTATTGGTTGGTGATGGATTTAAGCACGGGTTGCCCAAGGCCTTTTACGCCGATCATAGAGGCAATCACCACCATCGATAGCGCCATCATGATGGTTTGGTTGATGCCAGCCATGATGGTGGGCATCGCCAGTGGTAGCTGTACGCCAAACAGCCGTTGTTTGGCGCTAGCGCCAAAGGCCGTGGCGGCTTCGAGCACCTCTTTGTCGACCAAGCGGATACCGAGGTTGGTTAGGCGGATAACCGGAGGGATCGCATAAATCACCACGGCAATGAGCCCCGGAATTTTACCGATGCCGAGTAGCATCACGACCGGAATGAGATACACAAACGCGGGCATGGTTTGCATGATGTCCAACATCGGCGTGACGACAGATTGCACTCGATTTGAACGCGCCATCGCAATACCAATAGGGATACCAAGCATAATAGATAGCATGGTGCAGACAGTGATGATACTCAGCGTTCGCATAGTATCTTCCCACATACCAAAATAGCCAATGAAAATTAGTGAGATAAAACACCCGACACCCAATTTCCAAGAGCGGCTGGCCAAATAAACAAGCGCGGTACAGACCGCAAGAACAATAACCCAAGGCGTGGAGAGGAGCAGTTTTTCAAACCAAATTAAAAATGAGAGCAGTGGGTCAAAGAAAGACTCGATCATTTCACCGTATTCGCGAGAAAACTCGCGGTAGGCACCATCGAGTGTTTTGCGAATCGCTCGCAAATCTGAGCGTTCCATTTCTGGAAAGCTGCTAAACCAACTATCACTAGACATCGTGTTTATTCCTTTTATTCTCCTTCACGCGTCGCGCGTGAAGGAGTACAACTTATAACAGAGTTAAGGGAGGAGGGGGTTAGAGCGCTTTGGTCACTTTGTCCGCAACGTCTGCAGGTACCCAAGCTTGCCAGATCTGTGGGTAGGACTCTAAGAAGTGGAACATGGCTTCCTCACTGTCTGCTTGGTTGTCTTCCATCCAAGCCAGCAACTGGTTCATGTCAGCGTTAGTAAAGCCACGCTTTGTGAAGTAGTCATACGCTTCTGGTGAGCGAGTAGCGAACTCTTCTGTCGTGATGGTGTGGACGGGGGAAGGTGGGTACATCGTCGCTTTAGGCTCCGCACAGTCCGGTTGCGAAGTACAGTTGACGAACTCATCTAAGTCAACACCACTACCAAAATCGACTTTGACCATGTTGTATTTACCTAACACGGCGGTCGGTGCCCAGTAGTAACCGAACCAACCTTGTTCACGCTCATAGGCTTTGGCGATAGAGCCAGATAGACCGGCACTTGAGCCTGGATCAATGATGGCAAATCCCGCTTCTTCTAATTTCAGTGCGCGGAATAGGTTCCCAGCGCTGATTTGACAGTTCCAGCCCGCAGGACAGCTGTAAAAACCGCCTAACTCGTCATCTTCAGGATGCTCAAAGAGTTTGGCATGCTTTTTCACCCCTTCAATGGTGGCGATTTCAGGGTATTGTTCGACTAAATAGGCAGGTACCCAAAACCCTTCTTCACCACCATCAACGAGGGATTTGCCCGCGTAGCGCAGACGCTTTTCCTCAACCCCTTTGTCTAGGGCATCCTTTAGCGCGTTACTCCATAATTCTGGGGCCACATCAGGTTGGCCTTTTTCAATCATTGATGTACCGGTGGGCATAGTGTCGCCGGGGATCAGTTCAGCATCACAGCCATAGCCGTGCTCGAGAATAAATCGATCAATGTTGGCCATCAAACTGGCGGAGTTCCAGTTCATATCAGCGATGGTGACAGAGCCACACTCACTTGCCTGTGAGTGAAAGGCAACAGAAGAGAGCGCAATTAGCGCGGCGGATTTGAGTTTCATTATTATTTCCCTTTTAAATGAATCCGTTAATAGAATAGTGAATTAATCATTAGAGTTCAAATTAACAAACGGACGAAGAGCTCGATTTTCAAGATAAAAAGCGACCTTTTAGGGATTTAATGACGAAGTTAGCACCGATTATCTGCGCACAATGCATAGTTACAGAATGATACCCGTTCGAGGTCGAATGAGTTAATCAATAGACCAGACATTTTTAATGTCTGGCCAGCCCCAGTTGGTGAGCTCGACGTCTTTGAGCACCCCCTCAAATCTGAGTGTTTGCCGATGATGGAACAGTGGCGACAGCCAAAACTGATTGATGAGAGCAGAGGCGATGGGCTCTAGCGCCTCTAAGTAGTTCGCCAGTGGTGTCGTGCTGCGTAGATCATCTAGCGTGCTCAGCAGCCAGCGTTTGGAGTCTTCGCCAATGCAAGCTTGGACAATCGGGTTGTGGTAGAGGCTGTTGAACGCTGAGGCGTGGCGATTGTCATCGAGGTTGATATTGGTGACGATCAGAGACGCTTGTAACTGACCACTTTCAGCGAGCGCAGTCAGCTCACGATAAGAATAGGAGTGAACAGTGACTTCAACGCCAAGGGTTTCGAGTAACGACTGAATAGCGAGTGCGCAGCTTTGCAGCGCGGTATAGTCGTAAACGGCAATGCTGATGTGATTGGGCAGCGGTACACGAGGCATCGTGGGTCGAATCACTTTATGCCACATCGGCAGTAAGTTTTGCGCGACCTCACAACCGAACGCACGTCCGCTCTCTTGTAACTGCTTGAGCACTCGCAGAGGGGTGATAAAGGTTGAAAGAAAACGGCGTTGAGCATCGTTGAGCGTATTGCACGCCGTTTGATTAAATAGGACAAACATACAGCCATCTTCAACCCGAGAGCGCTTGATGTCGGTGTGCGGTTCATGGCTCACCGCATGTGAGAGATAGTGGTGACAGGGATCTTGCGCACCCGGTTGGTTTGTCTCGATTTGTTTTTTGTGGGCAGTGGGCTCTTCAATTTGCCAGATGGTTACTTGGTCGGTAAGCGCGCGGCAGGCATAGAAGCGCTCGAACGCTTGCAGGTTCAGTTTGGCACTGGAATGTTCGCTTACTTCAAAGGGGCCGGACCCGACAACTTGTGATTGTTTGGTGTCGTGGACTTGGCTCGGCGGTTGAATGGAATACTTCACGCCAGAGAGCAAGCCACCAAATCCTTGGTCGGGAAGGGAGAGTTCGAACATCACTTTATTGTGCCCGGGCGAGTGCACGGATGTTAAATGGGATAATTCACTGCGGTAATGGCCAAGCTCACGCAATTGCTCAAACAGCGCCACAACACTGTTTGCGTCGATTGGCGCACCATTGTGAAACGTTAGGCCAGGGCGCAAATAAAACGTCCATGTTAGTGCGTCTTCATCATAGTGCCAATGATGAGCCAGTTGAGGAGTAAGCACTCCGTCATTGGTACAGCCAACCAGACAACAATAGAGCTGGCGAATTAGATAGCGCTCACTTGAGCGTTGCAGCTGATGGGGTACTAACCGCTCAAATGCACGTTTGTAAGTTAACTGTATATGCAGCCTTCCTTCACGTAGCGTCGCACCGGAGGTGTGTTGTAGGAGGCGGCCAAACTCTATTTGGTCGTCATCGAGGATCTGGAGTGCTTTCTCGTATTGGCCTTGACTGATACGGGCAGCGGCAAGTTGCGATTTCAAATCAAATAAGGCGTAGTGAAGTGTCAACGAGGAGCGTTGATTACGCCCCGCTTTTGGTGCCCAACTCAACCAGTTCAGTGCTTGCATCTGACCAAGCAAATTGCGAGCGTGCCGGGGTGTCGTACACAAATGTTCTGCCACCGTTGGTAGCGCAATCTTAATCGTTGTGCTTGTTCCTAGCGGCGCAAGGCGAGAATAATAGCGCTGTAAATTGAGGTCAGACACTAGGCCTCCAATAATGAGAACAGAAAGTAAATGTGATTTCCGTGTTTTGGCGAAATTCACGCTTCTTGGCCGGTATGAAGCCGATATGTCGATTATATGGGAAAGACCAAGAAAAATTTAGACTCTTTTTTCTTTCCTTATTAAGTCGCACACTGACGCTGTACTAAGGAGGCATGAATGAACAAAACAACTTACCCCATCACCAGATATTATTGTCAGCGTTTAATGATCACTCGCTCTTCGCTCGAGCGCGCCGCGATTATGGCGCTTCCTTATCTCGTAGAGGGTTAACTCGAGCCCTCGATACTCGGCGCTGTTGATTAATGCTCCTACCCCCACAGAAGATTCTTCAGCGCCACCTTTTTCAATACCAGATTTGCTGTGTATTGTGAGAGAATTTTATGTTTTTACCCAAGGGGTCTCGCTATCGTCGCCAATAATCGTCGCTGCGTTAGGAATGAATGGTATGATGGAAGCCTTAAGAAAGTGGGCTTATCGCCGATATAAGCCGCAACAGAACTGAAACTAAGACCATCATGAATATAGTGGGTATCGCGATTGGCGCGACCGGATTATTGTTACTGTGCCTGTTTCTTTGGATGCTGGCACTCTCGCTGCGTAAAAAGCGTTTAGAGAATGAGCGTAAAGCGCGCGATATGGCGCTACGAAAAGCCATCGAGAAGAATCGTAAGCAGGAAAAAGAGGAACGCTTGTATAAAGCAGAGTCTGGCCATGTCCCGACGATTCTGTATTTAGCGAAAGAAGCGGAGCGCCATAACATTCAAGAAGCCTTGTATTGGTATACCAAAGCGGCCAAACAGGACAATGTGACCGGGATGTATGGCGTGGTGCGTATCAGCAATCGCATGAAACAAGATGTGATCTTGAAGGAGCAAGCCAAGTATTGGCAAACGTGCATTGCCGCCCATGAGGGGAGTCTTCCTCATCGCTTTGAGATGGGGGTAGCGCTATTCCACGGCCGTGGCGTCGAGAAAGACATTGTGAAAGCGCTAGAGACGATAGAAAGCGCCGCCAAGCAAAACTTTGTTGATGCGATCAACTTCCTTGGCGACTGGTATATTGCACCGAATAACCCACAGACCAATCCGACAAAATCG